>JBEIJG010000054.1:0-11881 GCA_040380385.1 Phycisphaeraceae bacterium
GATCTTCGCGACTGTCATCGCGCTCGTGATGACACTGTCGGGAGTCATCTGCGCGTATCTCCTTCCTATTGCGCAGTTCCCCAACATCGTGCCGCCCACCGTGCAGGTCACTGCGACCTACAACGGCGCCGATGCCAGCACCGTTGCGCAGGTTGTCACGCTTCCACTCGAACAACAAATCAACGGCGTTGAAGGCATGCTCTATATGAGCTCAACTTCGACGAGCGCTGGCGTGTCCACCATCGTTGTCACCTTCGAAGTCGGCTACGACCTCGATATCGCCGCCGTCGACGTGTTGACGCGCGTGAATCAAGCGATGCCGCAGTTGCCTGAAGCAGTGCAGCGCGTCGGCGTGAACATTGCGAAACAGTCGACGAATATGACAGGCGTCGTGAGTCTGTATTCGCCAAAGGGCACGTACGACAGCGCGTTCCTTTCAAACTACGCGAACATCACGGTCGAGCCAGTGCTTTCGCGCGTCGATGGTGTTGGCAACACGACGGTCTACGGTCTCGAGCAGTACGCGATGCGTATCTGGCTCGATCCAAACAAGTTGACCCAACTGGGCCTCACGGGCGACGACGTGATGAACGCAGTTCGCGCGCAGAACTTGCAAGCGTCGCTTGGCGCGATCGGCGCGGAGCCTTCGGTCGAACGCCCCGCAACAATGCTTGCGATTCAAGCAGTTGGTCGACTCGTCAAGGTCGAGGACTTTGCCGACATCGTGGTGCGCGCCGGTGAAAATGGCGCGATTGTGCGTCTTCGCGATATCGGTGAAGTCGATCTCGGCTCGTACCAGTACTCAAGCACCTCGTCGCTCAACGGCGGATCGACGGCAACGGTCGGTATCTATCAGCTGCCGACCGCAAACGCATTTGACGTGATCGAGAAGACGCGCACCGAAATGGAGCGGCTCAAGGAGCAGTTCCCGCCCGACGTCGATTACGTCATCGCGTACGACACGACGAAGTTCGTGAAGGCCTCGCTCGACGACCTGATCAAGACGCTCGTCGAAGCAGGCATTCTCGTGCTTGTCACGATCTACGTGTTCTTGCAATCGTTCCGCGCGACGCTCATTCCGATGATCGCGATTCCCGTGTCGATCATCGGCACGTTCGCGATGATGCAGGTGTTCGGATTCTCGATCAATACGCTGACGCTGCTCGGCCTCGTGCTCGCCATCGGTCTCGTCGTCGACGACTCCATCATCGTCGTCGAGAACGTCTATCGCCAACTCGAATCAGGCGTGAAAAATCCGAAAGACGCGGCCGAAAAAGCGATGGAAGAAGTCGGTGGGCCGATCGTTGCGACAAGCTCGGTGTTGCTCGCCGTGTTCATTCCGGCAGCGCTCATGCCCGGCATCACCGGCCAGCTCTACAACCAATTCGCACTGACGATCGCGTTCTCGATCGCGTTCAGCTCGATCAACTCACTCACGCTTTCGCCCGCGCTTTGCGGCGTCTTCTTGCGCGAACAGCACTCAACGAAGTTCACGCCGTTCGTTCTCTTCAATCGCGGATTCGATTGGGTTTCGCATCACTACGCGCTCCTCGTTCGTTGGCTTTGCCACCACTGGTATGCGATGGTTGTGGTCTTCCTCGCAGGCTGCCTCGGCGTTGTGCACTACTTCCGTATCACGCCGACGGCGTTCATTCCGAACGAAGATCAGGGTTA
The DNA here is from genome assembly GCA_040380385.1 of Phycisphaeraceae bacterium. Lineage (GTDB taxonomy): Bacteria > Planctomycetota > Phycisphaerae > Phycisphaerales > SM1A02 > QWPT01. Next base: position 1,675 of record JBEIJG010000054.1, read on the forward strand.
CTACTTCGTCCACTTCCAACTTCCGCCGGGCGCAAGTCTTCTTCGTACGCAAGACGTGTCGAATCGTATTCAAGCGATCGTGCGCGAAGATCCCGCGGTCACCGACGCGATTCAAATCAACGGTCTCAACTTCCTCACGAGTTCGCTGTCGTCGAACGCGGGCATCGTGATTGTGACCCTGAAAGATTGGGACGAACGCAACGTCAAGACGGAGAACTTGCGCGCCATCATCGAGCGCGCGGTGCCGCAGTTGATGGATGTCGCTGATGCGCGCGTGATGCCGTTCCCGCCGCCGCCGATTCCGGGCCTCAGCAACGTCGGTGGTTGGCAGTTGCAACTCGAAGCGCTGGAAGGCCAATCATTCGATCAACTCGCGGCTGTCGCCGAAGACTTCATGGCGGAAGCAATGAAGCAACCGGCGTTGACGCAGCTTTCGACGCCGTTCTCTGATTCGGTACCAATGCTCGCGCTCGACATCGATCGCACGCGCGTCTACGCGCTCGGCCTCGACATGTCGACCGTGTTCAACGCGCTCGGACAGGTGATGGGCCAAACGTTCATCAACAACTACAACCAGTTCGGCCAGGTCTACAACGTCATGGTGCAAGGCGAGCCTGGCTCGCGCATGACGGCGATGGATGTGATGCAGTTGCGCGTGAAAAACCGCACAGGCGAACTTGTGCCGTTTGCGAGTTTCACCACCGCGTCGATCGCGACCGGCACCGACAACGCCACGCACTACAACCTCTACAACACGATTCAGGTGAACGGCGCGACGACTGCAGGCTACGGCTCGGGTGATTCGATCAAGGCCATTGATGAAGTCGCTGCGACAACACTGCCCGAAGGCTTTAGTTACGAGTGGACGGGAACGACGTTCCAAGAAATCGAATCGGCGGGTCTTGCACCGTACGTCTTCGGTCTTGCGATCATCGCGATCTTCCTCCTGCTCGCCGCGCTCTATGAGAGTTGGCTGCTGCCGTTCAACGTGCTGCTCGCCGTGAGTTTTGCGGTGCTCTTCGCACTCGTTGCGTTGCACATTGCAGGTCGATCGCTCGATGTCTATGCGCAAATCGGTCTCGTCATGCTCGTTGGTCTTGCGGCGAAGAACGCGATTCTCATCGTTGAATTCGCGAAAGTCCGCGCCGATACAGGCGAAGCCGTGATCGACGCTGCGAGTGAAGCATCGCGACTTCGCTTGCGCCCGATCATGATGACGAGCTTCGCGTTCATCCTCGGCATTCTCCCGCTCGTTGTTGCGACGGGCGCAGGCGCGCAAGCACGACAATCGATCGGTATCACGGTGCTCGGCGGTATGCTCGGTTCGACGATCATGGACCAACTCGTCGTGCCGACCTTCTTCTACATGTTCTATTCGCTGCGACGAAAGTCGGGCTTTGGAACACCAGAAGGGTCATCTGGCGCCGCGCCGAGCGCAGCTTCATCCGCGACCGCCTCGCACGCACACAGCTGATTCGGCGGCGTGACACTCGCGCGCTGCAAGCACGAGTTTCAAGCACGAGTTTCAAGCACGTGTTTCAATCCACCCGACGCCGCTTCATGCGGCGTCGCGGTGTTTTTCGGCGCTCAGCGATCACACGCGAATCTCGCGTCACGTCCCCTTTCGCAGATCGACGATCGAGAGTTACACTCGCGCCACTATGGCCAAGAAGACGACCGACGCCGCTCCCCAAACGCTTCTCGCTGGTATCGCGCTGGCAACCTACGCCGCGCGCCGCGCGCATGTCCTCAAGACGCTGAAGGATTCCGTCGCGCTTGTGTTCGCAGGCGACATGGACGCAAGCATCCACGGCGAGTTTCGTGCGCATCCGCACTTTCAATACCTCACGGGTATCGGCGATGAGCCAGGCGCGGTGCTCTTGCTCGACCCGCTCAATCCGGTCGAAGCGCGACGCGCGATTCTGTTCTTGAAGCCGCTCAACCCTGAACTCGAAAAGTGGGATGGCTTCCGCGAAGAGATCTCGTCGAAACTCCGTGGAAAGTACGGCGTCGGCACGATCATGCGTACGACGGCGTTCGCGCGCTTCTTGCTCGACGCGACCAAGCGTGCGAAGCGTTTCGCTCTCCTCCATCCGCTCGCCGCGCATACAGCGCCGGTTTCGCCCGATCTGGATGTTCTTCGGAAGAGCGCCGAGCGCATTCCAGGTTCATCGTTCGTCGACCACACGCAGCTTTTGGCTTTGATGCGCGCGGCGAAGGACGCGGAAGAAATCGCGCTCATGCAGCGCGCGGCCGACATCACGGCAAAGGGCTACGACGCGGTGCTGCGCGGCCTGAAGCCTGGCATTTCGGAATTTGATGTGCAGGAGCTCGCCGAGCACGGCTACCGCACGAATGGTGCGCGTCGCGCGGCGTATCACACGATCGCAGGCGGCGCGTTCAACGCGACGGTGCTGCATTACCACGGCAACCGCGAGCCACTCGCCGACGGTGACGTGATTCTGCTCGACTCTGGCGCCGATTACATGGGATACGCCTGCGATGTGACGCGCACGTTCCCCGTGAGTGGCAAGTTCACGAAGCGCCAGCGCGAGATCTACGAGATCGTGCTCGAAGCGCAGCTCGCGGCGATCGCCGCGACGAAGGCGGGCACGACGTTCGCCGCGATCGATAAGGCTGCGCGCGACGTGATCACGAAGGCGGGCTATGGCGACGCGTTCTTCCACGGCTGCGGACATCACCTCGGTATCGAAGTGCACGACATCACGCCGGAAGGTCCGATCCCTGAGAACGCGGTCATCACGATCGAACCCGGCATCTATCTCCCTGACGAGAAGATCGGTGTGCGCATCGAGGACGACATTCTCGTGACGAAGAAGGCGGGCGGCGTCAATCTCACGGCGGCCATCCCAAAGACCGTCGCGGAGATCGAGCGCGCGATGGCGCGGTGAGTTCTCCGACAGAATTCGCCTTCAGAATTCGCCTGATCGATCGATGAAGTGGCGTCATATCTGAAGCTGAACAGCCGCGCTGTCTGTCGATTGATTTGTCGGATCTTGACGGAGCCTTCATATGGTGCGCACGCACGCACCCGAAGGTTCTCGCATGCACGGTCCGCTTCCGACCGGCCCGCTTGGTCGGGCGATGATTCTCACAGGCTCCGTTGGTTCGGGCCATACGCGCGCAGCGCACGCGGTGCGCGAGGCGATGTTGCGTTGCCACGACGCTGGGTCGGTTGAAGTGCTCGATGTCTTGGCATTTGCATCGGCGCCGTTTCGTTTCGCCTATCGCGACGCGTACGTCTCGCTGATCGAACGCGCACCCGGTGTCGTTGGTTGGATCTATCGCTCGAGCGACAACACCAGTGGCGGCGCGTGGCGACGAATCCTGCAGCGGCAGGCGCTCGCACGCATGCGGCGACGCATTCTCGACGATGCACCCGACACGATCGTCTGCACGCACTTCCTCGCGGCGGAACTCGTGCACGGCATGGTCGAGCGCGGCGAATGGCGCGGGCGATTTGGCGTCGTCGTCACCGATCTCGATGCGCACGCGATGTGGGCGGTTTGCACAACCGCCGATCGCTGGTTTGTCGCGCTCGATGAAACCGTCGAGATTTTGGCGGGGAAAGGCGTACCGCGCGAGCGCATCGAAATCACGGGCATCCCGATCGTCGGCGCGTTCGCCGCTCCGATGTCGTCCGACGCAGCGCTTCGACAAGCGCATGGACTTCCAACCGAAGGCCCGATCGTGCTCGTCTCCGGCGGCGGCGTCGGTGTGAGCATGCTTGATCGCACGCTCACTGGGTTGCTCGCGATGCCGATCGACGGCGCGGTCGCGATCGTCTGCGGAAAGAACGAGTCGCTGCGGATTCGCGCGGAGCAAATCGCGGAGCAGGCGCGCGCGGCGGGTTCGTCGCGCATGCAATGTCGCGTGTTTGGATTCACCGATCGCATGCATGAATTGATGCGCGTCGCGTCGCTCTCGGTTGGGAAGCCTGGCGGCCTCACGACCAGCGAAGCGCTCGCGAGCGGTCTTCCGATGGCAATCGTCCATCCGGTTCCTGGACAAGAAGAGCGCAACAGCGATCACTTGCTTGAGTGGGGCTGCGCGATTCGCTTGAACTCGCCGGAGTCACTCGGCTGGCGCGTGACGGAGCTTCTTCAAAATGATGCACGCATCGCGGCGATGCGTGACGCAGCCCGTGCACGCGCGAAGCCGTTTGCCGCCGACGCGATTGTGCGCGGCTTGGTCGAACGCATCGTGCGGCTGGCGCCGAACACCGCGAGCGACATTGCGGCGGAGAACGCCGAGGCCGCGCGCGCGGATCTTCCGCGACTCACGGCGGCACGAGTTCGTGCCACGCAAGCAGGCACAACGACCACACAACCGGCAACGCACTGATCGCGACCGCCACGTAGGCAAGGAAGCGGCCCGCACTCCATTTGAGTCGGCCGAGGATTTCGCACGCAACAATCACCCACAGCATCAGCGCGAATTTGAATGCGATCGCGCCATGCATGCCCCATGTGTCGATCACGAGTTTCGCGACGGGGTTCACTTCAAGCCCACCGCGATCGAGGATCTTCCACGTGAGCATGATGTCGAGGCTCGACACGAAGACGAGCCAGACGTACGCATTTTGGAAGTGCATCTCTGGGCTACGCGCGAAACCGAGCGGATCGCGACGAAGGGCCACGCCGCACTCGGGGCACTTCGTCGGCCGACGCGCGACGGTTGGATCGAGCGTGTGACCGCAGCCGATGCACTTGCCGTACTTCTCGCGCTTCTGACGGCGCAGCGTGGTCGGTACTGCGACGGCGATCCACGAAAGGCCGCTCCAGAAGATGGTGTCGGCAGCGAACCCGAGCGGCAGCGGGCGCAGCGCAACGAGGACTTGCTGCCCGTCGATGTCGCCGAGATAGACGTTCCAACGATGCTCCGGCATCGGCTCGTAGCCATCACCGCTCGCGCGTCGGATGAACCACGCTTCGCTTGCGAAGGCGCGAAACGGCCATCCGGAGAGACCGGTGTCGATGCGCTCGTAGCGGTCGCGCTCGAGTTCGCTCGGTGCGAGGACGCAGCCCATCGGTGCCGCGCGCGGGATCGACGCGATCGCACGATTGGATGAGAGTTCTTGCAGTTCGTCTGTGGGCCAGAGGTGATCACCTCTCGGAAGTGAACCCGCCTCGACGATGCACCAATCGCTGAAGATGCCGCGGCGGACTTGAAGCGAGGGTACGAAGGCGCTGTCGGCGGGTGGCGACGACGAGACGAGTCGTTGCGCCTGCGCGAATCGCGACGCGGGACCGAGGCCGCGCATTGCGAGGAGAAGGGGCATGGCCCACGCCATGAAGAGCGTGAGCGCGACGCCGCTGAGGACATACGGAAAGAGGCGGGCGAGAGAGCCGAGCGGCCGTCGCATGCGGGCATGATGCCATCTCTCGCGATACGTGCACGGCACGTGCCGTGCACCGTTTGCGAGAGAGCGCAAAAAACCGCCGCCCGCGCGGAAACGCACGGGCGACGGAAGCTACGCGAGATTGTTCAATCAAGCCCGATGAAAGGACTCAGCGGCGACGACGACCCGCGAAGCCTGCGAGGCCGAGCAGCGCGAGCGCGCCTGGAGCTGGCACGCCGATCGCGGTGCCGAGCGAGCCAGTGTCGCTTGAAGACGTGAAGGTGACTTGCGTACCGATCGTGCCAACGGTGCTGACGACTGCGTTGTACGCAGGATCGAGCGCGCCCGCCGAGTCCCAACCGAAGAAGAACGACGAGCCGCTCGTGGCTGCGCCAAACGAAACCTGGCTCAGGATGCTGCCGCCATTGTCGAAGAGGCATACGCCGTCGCCGCCCGACGAGAAGCCGAGGCCCGAACCTGAGTAGTAGCCAACTTGAAGACCCGAGATGCCGCCCCAGAACGTGCGGAAACCCGAGACGCCCGCGCCAGCCGCCGACTCAATGAAGATCACGCTCTCGCCAGCGGCGATCGAGCTAATGCCGTTCAGAACCGCGGAAGCCGCCAAGTTGAACGAGCCGTCGTCGATGCGCCAAGAGCTGAGATCAACAGCAGACGAGCCGAAGTTGGTCACTTCGATCCAGTCCGGAGTCGGCGTACCGCCGCCGTTGGACGAGCTCATGACTTCGGTGATGCGGATATTGGCGCTCGCAACGGATGCGAACGAAGCCGCGAGCGCGGCGACGAGAACGAATTGCTTCGACATGGGAACTCCGAAAGAAAAGGAGGGAGACAGGACCATTGGATGGTTGGACATGAACCCGAAAGATGTCGTAGAGACATCGAGGGGACATCGGGGCGCGCGGGCCATCCACCCACGGCGCAGGGGGACGATGACTCTCGATTCCTAAGTCAATGCAAGTTCAGTGTTCGCGTTGTGTCAGCCTCTCGCGGAGCGCGTCGACAGGAGTTGGCGCGCCCCACCTCGCGCGACGTCGATCTCCACAACATGCGAAAGCAGCACCTCGGCAACGCGTCGCCAACTCTGCGACTGTGCGTATGTAAGACACGCTGCTCGCGAGACTTGCAGCGCACGCACACACGCGGTTTCGAGATGCTCATCGAGCGCACCGTTTACCCCTTCGCGCACAACATCGATCGGACCCGTCACGGGGTACGCGGCAATCGGCAAGCCGCAGGCGTTTGCCTCGAGCATCACGACGCCGAAGGTGTCGGTACGACTCGGGAACACAAAGACATCCGCCGATGCGTAGTGCGCCGCGAGCTCCTCGCCGAATCGATAACCCGCGAAGTAGACATCCGGGTGTGCGCGCTCAAGCCGTGCGCGCTCAGGGCCGTCGCCAACGACCACCTTCGAGCCAGGGAGCTGAGCCTGCATGAACGCGTCGATGTTCTTCTCGCGCGCGACGCGACCCGCGTAGAGGTGCACCGGCCGCGGCAAGTGTGCGAAGAGCGCCGCATCGCTTGGGCGAAACAGCGTTGTATCCACGCCGCGGCACCACGTTTGCGCACGCGCGATTCCGTGATCGCGCAACTGTCGTGTGACTTGCTCGGTCGGCGCGAGCGTCGCACGCGCGCCGCCATGGAACCAACGCATAAATCGCCACGTCACACCCATCGGGAGCGCGAAGTAGCGCTTCATGTACTCCGGAAACTGTGTGTGGTAGCTCGTGGTGTACGGAATGCCCGCGCGCTCGCAACGACGACGCGTTTCGAAGCCGATCGGCCCTTCGGTTGCGATGTGCACCGCGTCACATCCGCGATCAAACGCGGCGCCAACGATCCTCCACGGCGCGAGGGCCAACCGAATCTCGTTGTAACGCGGTGCGGCCATCGTGCGCCCGAGCGCTGGATGCACCACATCCACTGAATGCCCCATCTCCTCAAGTTCGCGAATCGTCTGCTGCCACGTTCGCACGACACCGTTCACTTGCGGCGACCACGCATCGGTCGCGAGGAGCAATCTCACTTCGCCGCTCCTACAAAGACTCCGACTGCGCGAAACGCAATGCCCGTCTCGAGCCACGGATCGGCGTCTTCCGCGTCGTCGCCCTCGCCCGCGGCGGCGGGAACAAGCTCGCGCGAGTCATCATCGCCGCCCTCGCGCATCGCTTTCGCCGCATCATGACGTGCGAGAAACGCAAGCCCATCGATCAATTCCATGCGACCGTCGTCGTGCTCCACAAGCATCGTGCACGACTCAACCCAGTCACCGCAGTTGAGGTACTCAACTCCGCCGAGCGAGCGCATTTCCGCCTTGTGAATATGGCCGCACACCACGCCGTTGAATCCGCCGCGCCGCGCCTCTTCCACCAGCGCTTGTTCGAAGTTCGAGATGAATGTGCAAGCGCTCTTCACGCGCGCCTTGATCGCCTGCGAAAGCGAGTAGTACGGAAGCCCAACGACCTTGCGCGCGCCGTTGTACCAACGGTTGATCTTGAGCAGCATTTCGTAACCGACCGCGCCGGCAACCGACAGCAGCCGCGAATTCTGCACGACAAGATCGAATTTGTCGCCGTGCGTCACGAGCAAGCGCCGCCCGTCGGCGGTCTCATGCACCGCATCCATCGCGATGCGAATGCCGCCAAACACAAGCCCGCAGAATTGACGCGCGGCTTCGTCGTGGTTTCCCGGGACGTAGGTGATGCGCGTGCCGCGATGCGACATCTTCAAGAGTCGCCGCAAAACGGTGTTGTGCGAATCCGGCCAGTACCAACGCTGCCGAAGTCGCCACATATCGATGATGTCGCCGACGAGAAAGACGTTCTCGCATTCGACGTGCTTCAAGATGCGTGCGAGCTGCTCCGCTTGGGCTCCATTGGAGCCAAGGTGGCAATCACTGATGAAGAGAGTCCTGAATCGCGCCTTCATGCGTCGAACCTCCTCCACTGCCACTCCTTGGCAGTTTGGACGAGGTAAGGTCGACGCCGCGTGTTTCGGTGCGGTGAAAGGCGCGTGAAGGCCCGGTGAGAATCTGGTGCACGGCACTGAACGGCACGTGCCGTGCACCGTTCGAGATGTGCGCCGCGACCTCAGGTTGAAATGCAACGCGGACGCCGATTGCTCGACGTCCGCGTGGAAGTGAAACTTTGGTGCTTGCTCGCGGAAAACGCTGCGGTTCTCGCTGAGTTCACCCTCAGCGCTCAGAACCCAACCGACGCCTTGGTGCCTTGCTTGGTGAACTGCGCCTGCTTCGTCCAGACTTCCAGTCCCTTGCGCGGGCCGCTCGTCGCCGTCAGCGTCAGACGGAACGTAAACGTCGCCTGTCGCACATTGCCCGCCGCGCGACGAACCTCGGTGATGCGGCCCGTCAACGCAAAGTCGTTCTTGATTCGCACGCGTTCGCCCGTCTCGAATTGATCGAGCTTCGCTTCATCCTGCGCAAGTTTCGACTCGGGATTCGCGCCGTAGGTCGTGTTGACCGCTGCCTGTCCGCTGTTCACGAGTTGTTCGCGCATCGCGTACACGAGGTTGTCGATCGGGAAATCCGACGTCGTGTCATTCGTGATGCGATCGATGAGCAGAACTGCAGGCTTCTGCTCGGTTTGCTTGAGAACGCCGAGTTCTAAGAGCGACGAGAGCATCTGATTCGTCGCGCCCATGATGTCTTGGTCGTCGACTTGCGTGACCGTCGTGATCGACTCTGGGCCGCCAGTCTCGATGCGCTTCGCAGGCGAACCGCAGCCAACGGACGCGAGAGCCGCGGCTCCGCAGACGAAAACCAGAGCGAGCGTGCGCGACGGAGCAAGACGAGAAGACGCGAGCGAGATGTGTGAGAGCGCAGTTTGCATGGTCGAGGGCATGATTGAGTCCAAATGCTGGTTAGGAATCGAAGTTGAAGTTGATCTGCATAGAAGCGGCGAAACAACGGCCGCAAACGCGATCACTTATTCTCGCGAACTTTCAGTCGGAAATCGGTGCATTCTGGCGTCGGTGCGACGGCGGTGATCATGACTTCGCCACCCGAATACACCTGCGCTTGGTTCCAGTTGTTGAGTTGGCTCGAGACGACGGTTCCCGTTTCGTCCATCCATTCGAATTGGTAGCCGAAACTGCGCGTGCGGAATCCGTCGTTCGCAACATCCACTTGAGCCTTCATCACGCCGCCCGGCGTACGCACAAGTCGCACGTCCTTCGCCTTCAAGAAGATCTCTAAAAGCGCGTCATTGACCTGCGTATGGAACGGAATGCTCGTCGTCGCCTTGTCGGTGCGGGTCGAAACCGTGTTGACCGATCCGCAGGAAACGAGCATGGGCAGTGCGAGTGCCGCAAACGAGAATGCGATTCCAAGGCACCGCGATGTTGAAGTCTTTGTGAGAAGCATGCGTGACCCAATCTGTAAGGCTATTTCTAGTTCAACACGATTTCCGACCGTGCGGGAGACTCATTCGCGCAACGCGCCGTTGAATTCCGACCGACGCCGCGCACAGTATCGGGATTCCAAACTTCTTACGGCGACTTGGGCATTTCTGCAGCAAGCGTCGCCACCCGCACCGACGCAGGTGCCCCGCGCGCGGGAACATCGACAAACACCACCGAACTCGCCCCTGCCGTCACCTGCGCGGTCGCGATCGGCGCGCCGCCGTCGGCGACCACAACACGACCATCCGCGGGCGTCTCGATGCGCGCCACGTGGATCCGCTTCGGCGCCGTGCGCCACGATCGCAAATCCGCCGCGGTCGAGCCGAACTGATACGCAAGCCCCATGATGAGGCCATACGAGCCAAACTGTTCGTTCAACGCGTAGGTTGCTGCCGACTTCAGGGC
>JBEIJG010000055.1:0-11610 GCA_040380385.1 Phycisphaeraceae bacterium
CCATCGAGCAAAAGGCGGATTCCGACGGCAAACTTCAGGCCGAAGTTGATCGGATCGAGCAAGATCTCCTTCAACGCAGCGGTCGATAGCTGTCTTTGCCACCTGGGACTCATCGGAAAGTTTGAACTCTGAGCACAGGCTCTCGCGCCCAGGCGGTCGCGCGAGGGTTTCGGTCTACCTGCGGTTGGCCGGCGGTTGGCCGGCGGTTGACCGGCGGTTGGCCTGCGTGGGGGCTCGAGTAGGTCACGTCTGGGTCTCGCCGGGGCTCTTCTGGCCAGTCAAAGTCGTTCGCGAGCTCGGCTTTCCAGGCTTCAGACAGGTCGAATCTTGGTTGAATCTCTGTGTGGAAATCCTGTGCGCTTGAGTTGGAAACCACTCGAGTTACCGAGTCTTGAATGAGCTGATTGGAGAGGTCTGGCAGCCTTTTGACCCCCGAACGATTCCGCAATGGAAAGTCCCCGATGTGTTTGGACAGGTAAAAGAGAGTTTCTTCGCGGAGACTGTTCGATGTAAGTTGCTTTGATAGAAAGGCTTACAACGCTGTCTTCCGAGTTGTCCACATCTGAACAGGGTTGTTTTCTAAGAAGAGAGACTTCTTTTCTTCTTCTCCCCTTTACAGCTCCCAACCAGACAGACAACGAAACGCCATCAATTCCGGACAAGATCTCGGTCGTTCTGACCCGCTTCTCGGTCATCGCGAATCAGTTGAGCGCGACCAACGCCCTGCGTCCCTCGGCGACCAGACAAGCCCTCCACGTCATGTGGATAAGTCTTGGCAGCGCGGGCAGAAGACCGTGGCACGGCCTTGCAAGCGCAAACCAAGCAAGTTTGTGCCGCACTGAAGACACGGTTGTCCCTCGCGCCCATAGGCAGCGTGAACCTGGACGGCGTTTCCCGGCTTTCCGAAGGCGTCGCGGTAGTCGCGGAGGGTCGAGCCGCCCTCCGCGGTTGCCCGGCCCAGGATCCGGCGGATTTCAGATGCCAAGCGGTGCACCTGCGCGGCCGGTACGGCACTCGCCGTTTGCAAGGGGTGAATCCCAGCGGCGTGCAGACTTTCGTCGGCATAGATGTTCCCGACGCCTGCGAGGACAGACTGGTCGAGGAGCGCCGATTTGATCGGCCGCCGCGTGCGGGCGAGCGCATCGAGGAGCTTGTCTCCAGCAATGTTGAGAGCGTCTGGCCCGAGCGTGTTCCACACACGGTCAAGCACTTCACGCGAGTGGTAGGCCGTAAGCCCGCCAAATCGGCGAGGATCGCGAAACACCAATCGCCAAGGCTCCGGCTCCGAGGGCTGCGCGGGTGAGTAGGAATTCCAAATGACATGGCGGTGCCGCGCCTCAACGCCGCGCGGTGGAGCCCCTCGCTCAATGGTCACGCTTCCGGTCATACCAAGCTGGATGACGAGAAATCGCCCATTTGAAAAAGCGATGGCCATTTGTTTTCCACGACGATCAGTGCCGACGATCGTTTCGCCCACACCGAGCGCTGCGCGAAGAACCGCGTTGCTTCGACCTGTTTCCGATGCGAGTGTGACCACGCTCTTACGCAGAACGCGGACATCGATCAGTTGGGCACCAACGATCCACGGTTCGAGCGATCGACGAAGGTGTTCGACTTCAGGCAGTTCAGGCATAGCGCACGGGTTCCGACAGGCTTGAACCCTATACTCGCAACCTCGCAACGGCGGGTCTTCCGCAGGAGCCTTTATGAGCGATTCCGGTTTCCAGCATCCCGCTTCGAACGCACCCAACGGCGGCTCGTCTCCGCAAAACCCATCCATTCAGAACCCGTCTATTCAAAACCCGTCTATTCAAAACCCGTCTATTCAAAACCCTTGGTCCCAATCCTCGTCGGCTTCCGAGTCGAAGGATTCGCGGCGAGACCCGATGCCGGCAGAACCAGCGTTCAGCGCACAGTGGAATGACCTCGTCGCAGGCATTGGCGAAGTCCGCCGCGCCATCGAGTGTGTGCGTGGAGAGATTCACCGCGCCATCGTTGGACAAGACGAAGTTGTTGATCAAGCGATCTTGGCGATTTTGTGCGGCGGTCACGCGATCGTTGAAGGCGTGCCAGGTCTGGCGAAGACGCTGCTTGTTTCAAGCATCGCGAAGACGCTGAGTCTGCAATTCTCGCGCATCCAATTCACTCCCGATCTGATGCCGAGCGACATGACAGGTACTGAGGTCATTCAAGAAGATCGAGCAACGGGTTCGCGCGGTCTTCGTTTTGTGAAGGGCCCGATCTTCGCGAACATCGTTTTGGCCGACGAAATCAATCGCACACCGCCAAAAACGCAGGCAGCACTGCTTGAAGCGATGCAGGAGCGACAAGTCACTGCGAACGGAGTGCACTACCGACTTCCGAATCCATTCTTCGTGCTCGCCACCCAGAACCCGATTGAACAAGAAGGCACGTATCCGCTGCCGGAAGCGCAACTCGATCGTTTCATGTTCAACATTCGCATTGGCTATCCGACGGAGTCTGAAGAACTCGAGATCGTGCGTCGGACGACTTCTTCCGGTCTTGCTGAGCCAAGCCCCGTACTGACCGGCGAAGACATTGTCCGCATGCAGGAACTCGTGCGAAAGATCGATGTGAACGACGACACCATGCGTCTTGCGATCGGCATTGTTCGCGCAACCCGCGTGAAGGAAGAAGGTCAAGCGATGTCGGTTTGCAAGGATTACCTCGCGTGGGGCGCAGGTCCGCGCGCAAGCCAGTTCCTTGTTCTGGCAGCGAAAGCGCACGCACTCTTGCGTGGCAGTGGCAACGCGACCGAAGAAGATCTCTACGCGATTGCACTTCCTGTCATGCGTCACCGGATCGTTGTGAACTTCAACGCGGAAGCTGATGGCGTGAAGGCCGACGACGTGGTTCGTCTCATCCTTGAAAAGATGCGTGGCGAGCGCGTTTCTCGAAAACTTGATCCGGTCGCGCGTTGATGCGCTGGAGGACGTCCCTTGGCTGATCGCGCGATGCGCGCCGAGCAATATCTCGCACCCGAAACTCTCGGGCAGCTTGCTCCATTTGAGTTGCGCGCGCGCATGATCGTCGAAGGCATCATGAGCGGAATGCACCGCTCGCCGTACCAAGGTCTTGCGGTTGAGTTTGCAGAGCATCGTCAATACGCGCCCGGCGACAGCATCCGACAGATCGACTGGAAGGTCTTCGCGCGCACCGACAAGATGTACGTGAAGCGCTACGTGCAAGAGACCAATCTTGATGTGATTGTTCTTGTCGATCGTTCGAACTCGATGCGCTTTGGATCACTCGCGATCAAACAAGGATGGGGCGGAACCGACGCATCGCGTGATGGTGGACGTTGGACGAAGTTCGACCATGCAACAGCGACGGCCGCAGCGCTTGCGTATGTGTGTCTTCATCAGGGCGATCGTGTAGGACTTGCGATTTTCGACGAGGAAGTGCGCGCCCAAGTGAAACGTTCAAGTCAGCGCGACCAATGGCGCGCGATGGTTGGGCTTCTCGCTGGAGAAGCGGTGAAAGGAAAGGCGCAACTCGGTCGCTCGGTCGATCAGATGCTCGCGCGCGTGACAAATCGCGCTCTCTTCTTTGTGGTGTCTGACTTTCTCATGCCGCTTGAAGAGATTCGCGGCGCCGTTGCGCGATTGACGCACCGCGGACACGATGTCGTGCTCGCGCAGGTGCTCGATCGACAAGAACTCGAGTTCACGTTCGATACGCCAGCGCGATTTGAAGGTCTCGAAGGTGGTGACGCGCTTGAGACAGATCCGCGCGCGGTTCGCGCGGCATATCTCGACTTGATGCGCGAACACGTCGAAGGTGTTGATCGCATCGCGCGATCATTCCGAGCAGACGCCATTCTTTCGAATACACATGAGTCGGTTGGTCCAGTGCTCGCTGCATTGCTCGACCGTCGACAGTCCGTTGCGGGGAGACGCGGCGGATGAGTTTCTTGCATCCCGCACTCGCCTGGGCCGCGGTCGGAGCAGTTGCGCTTCCGATTTTGATTCATCTCCTTTTCCGCCGTCGCCGTGTGCCGGTTGATTGGGCGGCGATGGACATCTTGCGCGAGGCGATTCGCCGAACGAACCGCAAACTTCGGTTCGAACAGTGGATCGTTCTCGCATTGCGCGCGCTCACAATTCTCGCAGCTGGACTCGCGATTGCTGTTCCACTTTTCGGCGACGCTGCGGCGAGCGTGGATCGCGAAAAGACGTGGGTTGTGGTGATGGATCACGGCGCGACTTCTGCATTATCCGCAGGAGCAGAATCAGAACTTGCGCGGCTCCGTGACGAAGTGCTCGCGTCGATGGAGAAATCGCGTGTGGCCGGCGATCGATTCGCAATTGTTTCCGCTGCTTCTGAACCGTCGCTTGTGCTCTCGCCCACCGCGGACTTCACGGAGTTTCAACGAGCACTCGCGCGAATTCAACCGAGCGAAACACCAAGTGACCTCAGTGGTGCGGTGCGTCTCGCGCGTGAAACAGCGCTTGAGCGTGGAGATGAAGCGACGCGTTTGCGCCGAGTGCTCGTTGCGAGTTCGTTCCGTCGGGGCGCGCTCCGCGAAGGTGAAACGTTCGGCGTGAGTTCTACGAGCGACGCACAGCCCGGTGACGGCGAGGTTGCGCCTGCACCGAGCGAGCGCGACGCAGCAACTGCGAATATTGAGTTCTTCGCCGTTTCGCCAGCCGTCGAACTTCCAACAGACGTGCGCATCGATCGACTTGAGACACGTGCACTTCCATCAGGCGAAGCGTTTCTTGTGCGGGCGTTTCTCTCGCGCGAGGGTTCGAATCTCGAAGCGGCCGAAACACGTGTGCGTGTGACAAGCGAACTCATCAATCCTGTTTCTGCGCGTGTTGTTGCGTGGGATGCAGGTCAATCGGAGTCGACGGTCGAGTTCCAAGTTGTTCCACGAAAGGATGGAGAGGACAGTGGTCGTCGCCGATGCGAGATTGCTGTTTCGATTGATGACGATGTTCTTCTCGTCGGGAACAGCGCGTTTGCGGTTGTCGATGTTCGTCGTGACATTGAAGTCGCCGTTGTCGGGCGAAGAACATCGCTTGACGGCGCAGATCTTGAGAAGGTTCCTGGCTCCCTCTGGATCGCGCGCGCGTTGATGCCAGGGCTCGGTGTGAACACAGGCATTCGTGTGCGCGATATTGATCCTGCGTCTTGCGATCGTCGTGCGCTTTTAGGTGTTGATGTTGTCATTCTCGCGCGGCCCGATCTCGTCTCGCCAGCATCGTGTGATGAGATCGGCGCCTTTGTGCGCGAGGGTGGCGTTGCAGTGGTGCTTCCAGGTGGCGAGTCGATGGCGCAGACATGGGGACCCACACTCTTCCCTCGACTTGGCGTTTCCATGCGTGTTGGTCTTGAGGCGCGCGAATTCGAAACACCACTTCTGTTGCGTGAGGAGCAACCAACATCGAGCCTGCTTTCCTCTATCGCGCCTGAACTTCCAGCGCTCTGTGCGCCAGTAGAAGTACGTCGCGCGATGACCATTGAAGGCGTCACAGGTGCGGAGGCGATTCTGACGTTCACCGACGGAACGCCATTTGTGGCCGTGCAATCACCAAAGAGTCGCGAGCCAGAGTTGTCGAACGACGAAGGTGTGTTGACCGCGACGACAAAGGAATCTGAACGCAGAACTTCAAGTGAACGCGGCCTCGTGGTGTGTGTCGCGTCGAGTCCAGAACTTTCGTGGACAAATCTCCCAGTGAAACCACTGATGGTTCCGCTCTTTCAAGAGATCGTGCGGACCGGCGTCGAGCTTGCGAGCACGAGCGATGAAGTCGCTGTTGGTGATCGATTGCGCGTTGCACGGAAGGGTGTGTTTCGATTGACAGATGTCACACGCGAAACCGCAGCGATTGAGGTGGGAGACGATGGTGTTTCGAATGTGATTGTTCCCCTCACGGGTGTTTGGAAAGGTGACGAGGGATTGCTGATTGCAGCGAATGTCCGATCAGCGTCGCTTGCGCTCACTCCGAATGCACGGGAAGCAGTTCGCGCTGCGTTTCTTCCACTCGGTGGTGTGCAAATCGCGGATGCATCGGTGAGTGGAGCTCATGCCGAGAGTCCAGAGCTTCAAGGGACTTCTGATAGCGCTGCAACGGCGCGTTCATCATCGTGGGAGAACTTCTGGTCCTTTGTGCTGCTTATTGCGGCACTTGTGTTTCTGCTCACAGAAGGCATCTTAAGCCGCGTGTTTTCACACGCTTCACTCGCGCAAACCAGTGGTCGCGATGGAGCAATCAAAACAGTTGGACGTGTTCGCTCGCGTATGACCACCGCCGCGCGTCTTGACCGCGAGCCGTCGTCACCACGCGTTGGGACTGGGGGTGCCTCGTGATGCACCCCTTCATGCACCACGTGATGCACCTCAAGATCTGTTGTTTGTCGCGCGTTTCGCGACGCGTTTCGCGTATTGCGATGCTGCAGCGCGCAGCCGCGGTCAGCGTGTTGTTTTCGATGGCGTCGCCGGCATTTGCGCGCGACGAAACGGGTGGTATCTCGCAATGGATCGCGAAGTTTTTCTTCGGCAATGATGTGCCGAATGATGTTGATGCAATTCGTGTGATCTTTTCACGCCCACTCCCATCCTGGGGTTGGTTCCTTGTGGTGGTTGGAGCATTTCTATTTGGTTTGTGGAGCTATCGCCGCATCGCGACTGGAACGACCAAATCGTCTCGACTGTTTCGTGGATGCCTCACGATCGTTCGAGCAACGACGCTCGTCGTTTTCGCGCTCTTGATTGCTGGGCCAATGGTGCGTTTTGAGCGAACACGCGTCGAACGCGATCGACTTGTTGTGCTGGTCGATCGCAGTTTGTCGATGTCGATCAAAGATGGTCCAAACGGCGAAAGTCGTGATGATCAGGCGGCAGAAACGCTCGAAGCAATGCGCCCGATGCTTCAGAGTGTTGCGAAGAGCAAAGACATCGACTTCGTTGGATTTGCAGGCGGCGCTTTCTCGTTGCTTCCAAATCGAGCAGCGGAGGACACGTCCGCGCGTGCTCCGGACGCCGCAACGACGCAAGTTTCCGAGTTTCTGCCTGCACTTGGTGCAGCGACAGGCGAACGTACAGATCTCGATGGAGCGCTCCGGCAGGCTCTTGCTCGAGCGAGTGGGCGTCCGCTGAGTGCGGTGGTTCTACTTTCCGACGGCCGATCTGCGGTGCCGATTTCGGCCGGAGTGTTGCGAGGATTTGAGCGCGACTCGATTCCAGTGCACACCGTGGCGTTGGGTTCGTCGAAGCGACTCGGAGACGCGGCCATTGTTTCTGCGTCAGTTCCTGCCCGAGCGTTCGTCCGCGATCGAGTGCCGGTCGAGGTGCGTATCGATCGTGGCGGAGTCGATCGTGATCTCTCTGTGAGAATTGTTGATGCAACAAGTGGTGTCGAGATCACGCGAAAGCCTGTTCCAACAAGCGAAGGTGGCGAAGAAGTCTCAGTCGTACTTGATGCGGTGAGCGAGAGCGCAGGAGATCGGTCTTGGCGCGCAGAGATTGTGTCGGACGAGCAAGATCTCGTTCGAGAGAACGATGCACGTGCATTCGCGGTCGAGTTCGTGGATCGCCCACTTCGCGTGCTCTACGTCGAAGGATCGTCGCGTTGGGAGTATCGATACTTCAAGAATCTTCTCACGCGCGAGAAGGACCTTGAGAGTTCGATCATGCTGCTTTCCGCAGATCGCGATTTTGCGCAGGAAGGCAATCTGCCTATCGCGCGTCTTCCGCGGACTCGTGAGGAGTTTTCGAAGTACGACCTCTTCATCATCGGCGATGTACCGAGTGGTTTCTTCTCGCCGGATCAATTGACGATCATGCGCAGTGAAGTGGCGGATCGTGGTGCAGGGCTCCTTTGGATTGGTGGTGAGCGAAACACGCCGATGTCCTGGGAGTCGACTGCGCTCGCGGACCTTTTCCCGTTCAAACCACCATTCACTCTCGAGCCGCGCGCTGGTGTGAGTCTGATCGAGCCGACTCCGGCCGCGGCGCGACTGGGCGTTCTTCGATTGAACGACGATGAGGATGGTTGGCCCGATGTACTGAACGACACATCGCTGCGCTGGCCGCAATTGCGATATGTGCAGGACATTCCCCGTGCACGTTGGAAGCCGACAGCAGAAGTGCTTGCGCTTGCGGAGGGCGTTGGTGCTGGTGCTCGTGAAGCAAGTCCGGCGGTCATGCGCATGCGATTTGGTGCTGGCGACGTGGTGTACGTCGCGACAGACGAAATCTGGCGTTGGAGATACGGTCAAGGCGAACGGTATCCCGAGCGATTCTGGGTTCCGCTTGTTCGTCTTCTGTCGCGCGAAGCGATTGCACAGGGCGATGCGCGCGCCGAGCTTTCTGTGGCGCCAAATCGAGTAGTTCCCGGAGCTTCGACGGTGGTTTCCTTGCGCATTGTTGATGACGAATCTGCAGAGCGCGCACCGAGTGTGGTGCCTGTCGAGATTCGTGATTTGTCGGGAGCGGCGGTTGCGCGCGTTGAGTTGACGCGCGATGGCGCCGATGCAAGTGCGATGTTCTCGCCAGAGCGAACTGGCCGCTTTGTCGCTGTTGCGGATGACCCTGCTTTTGGACGTCTCGAAGCGACCTTTGAGGTGGTGCGCGCGGATGATGAACTGCGGCGTGGCGATACAGATCACACAGCGCTTTCAGATCTTTCGCAGCGCACTGGTGGTCAGGTTTTGAATCTTGAATCGTTGCGAGGACTCGCGGAACTTCTTCCGCTTCGTGCACGTGAGACAGATGAAAGCGTTGAGCGCACGATTTGGGATACGTGGATTGCGCTGACAACATTGCTCGTGCTGCTCGCCATCGAGTGGTGTGGAAGGAGGTTGCTGCGACTCGTGTGAACGGAGTTGGGAGAGATGTGACATCACGTTTTCAAATCCACACACGAAGCAGCGAGCGATATGGATCAACACCAACCAACATCGCAACCAGAACTCGCACACCCTGCGCAGCGAGATGGGCGTGTTTCTTCGCATGACATGCGATCGAGAAATGTGCCTCTTGCGAAGCTCACACGAGAAATCCTTGCGATCAGTCGCCGCATGCGTTTCTTGCTGGTGTTGGGCGCTTGGTCGACGTTCCTTGCCGTTTTTCTTCTCCTTGTTGCAGCATCTGCCGGACTTGATGCTGCGATCCGCTTTCCATGGATCTTGCGACTTGCGCTACTCAGTTTGATTTTGCTCGCGCTGTGGACGCAGTTCCGGCGTCGAGTTGTTCCTGCGCTGCGGGTGGCAGCAACTCCAGTAGAAGTTGCGGTGCGCATCGAACGCATGCGACCTGAACTTGCGGGACGTTTGGTACCTGCAGTGGAGTTTGATCTTTCAGGCGCAGCTCGTTCGAGTGTTTTGGCTGAGCGCGCGGTACGTGACGCGGATGAACGCGCTGCAGGCGCTGACCTTGGGAAGGTTGTTCGCTATCAACCGACCACAATCCGTGCACTTCTTCTCTTCACGGTTCTTCTGGGGTGGACGGCGTTCGCGACGGTGCAACCACAATCTGCGTCGGTCGCTCTGCGCCGCATTCTGACTCCTTGGAGCGATGTGTCATGGCCCGCGCGAACCGCGGTCGAATCGCTCATTCAAAATGGAGTTGTTGCTGCTCGCGGTCGACCATTTGCGCTTCGCGCGAAGTTGGTGCTTGGCGATCCCGAAACAGAGCGTGTGCGCGCGCTGTATCGCGTCATTCCAAGCGTTGATGCAAACGACGCGATCGCGAACAGAAAGAGCGCATCTGCCTGGGAAGAGGTGCTGCTTTCTCGCCAGCCAAACGGAGAGTTCGAGCGTCTTGTCGATGCAGATGGAGAAGCGCTCGAAGTTCGATTTGAATCGAGTGATGCAACGACAGATGTGCTTCGTGTTCGATTTGTCGATCCACCAGCGGTGGAAGCTGCGGTGCTTTCGGCGAGCCCGCCTTCCTACGCATCATCGATGGTTTCTGTCCGGCGCGAAGATCTCGGCGAAGGTGTCGATGCGCGAGCCGTTGTGCGCGATCCACTCCTCGTGGGGAGTGATGTAAAGATCGATATGAAGCTCAACCGCTCGGTTCCATATGAACTCGGAAAGTCGAGCGTGCGTGTGATTGGTCGCGATGCGGCGGCGAAACCTGCTGGTGACGTCGAGATTGCAGAAGCAGCCCAGTCAACTGTTGCGGGTTTCGAAGAGTTGCCGACAGAGACCGATTTCACATCGAAGCGTGTTGGTGGCGGATATTCGCTCGAGATCGACGAGTCCGATTCCACGCGATGGGTTGTATCGGGTCGAGCAGTCGAACCTGTTCGTATCGAGGTTTCGCTCGTTGATAAAGACGGCATCTCACAGGAAGAGCCCATCACTTTCGCGTTCGATGTGATCGCAGATCGTGCACCAACCGCGACGTTGATTGAGCCTGAGCAGGACGAATCGGTTTTGCCTGATGCTCGCGTCGCGTTGCGTGCAGAGTCGCGTGACGATCTCGCGTTGCGTCATGCAGGCATCGAGATTGCGACACGCATTGGCAAAGATGGTGCGGATAGTCTTGTGCTTGAAGAGTTGGCACCATCCTTGCGCTCAGTAAATGATGATGCTGATTCGACAGGAAAGAATGATCGTGCAGTTGTGATGGAGGCTGAGACTGAGCGGATACTTGATCTTTCCAAGTTGTCACTGCAGGCCGGCGATGTTGTTGTACTTCGCGCCTTTGCGGAGGATTTCTTGGATCGCTCCGTTGACGTGGCGTCCTCGGAAGTTGCTGAGCCTTCGAGCGTGATCGATGCAACTGCATCGGACTCGTCACAGCGCGAGGGACGACGAGTTCGTAGTGCCGCGAGATTCCTGCGCATCGTTTCAGAGGATGAGTTTGAGCGACAGGTTCGATCGTCGCTTGCCGGAGTGCGGCGGGATGCCATGCGCCTTGATGAACGCCAGGCGAAGGCACGTGATCTCGTTGAGAAAGATCCGCAAGACGAGTCGGCTCGTGATGCGCAAGGTGCAGTGACGGAAGGACTCTCGCGAGCAGCTGATGCTCTTGAACAGTTGCAGGCGCGGCTTGGGCGGAACGGCGAGACGGACGGAGTTCTCGCGGAGATCGTTCAACAAGCTGATGAGTTGGTGGAGACTGCGCAAGCCAAGAGTTCGCAAGCAAGTAGTAGTCTCGATCGAGCGTCACAGAAGGGCGCTGCTGAAGATGTGCGCCAGGCGACATCCGATGCGACTGAGGCGCAGGAGGCGGTGCGTGAGGAACTTGAAGATCTCGTTGGGCTTCTCGATCGCAACGAAGATGCTTGGGTTGCGCGGAAGCGACTCGATGAATTGGCAAACAAGGTCAAGCAGCTCACGCGCGAAACGGACCAGGCTGCGTCGCGGTCGAGTGGCGAATCGCGCGAGGAGTTGACCGCGGAAGCACGTGCGGAACTTGATGAACTCGCTGAGCGTCAGCGGAATGCGTCGGAGGAAGCGGAGCAGGTTGCGCAAGACCTCCGCGATCGTGCGCAGGCGATTCAGCAAGCTGATCAGCAACAAGCGAAAGCGCTCGAAGAGGCAGCGAAGGCGATCGACGACGGTCGAGTGCGCGATGAGATGCAGCAGGCCGCGAGTGACGCGCAGCAGAATCGACTTGAGCAATCGAAG
>JBEIJG010000056.1:0-11467 GCA_040380385.1 Phycisphaeraceae bacterium
CCGCTCAAATCAAGGTCTTTACGCTTCCGACGGAAGAGCGAATCCCTCCCCCACCGTTACGAGCTCTCGCAACCTGCTTCGCAACTTGCTCGCTCTGGTTCGACCCACGGCGAACCTGCGGCTCGCGGCGACTCCTCAAACGGCGTGCATCGCTCTCGCTGCGCTCGATCGATGATTTGAGCTCCGCTCAAATCAAGGTCTTTACGCTTCCGACGGAAGAGCGACTCACTCCCTCACCGTTCCGAGCGCTCGCAACCTGCTTCGCAACTTGCTCGCTCTGGTGCGATCCACGGCGAACCTGCGGCTCGCGACTCGCTCGCCGCGCGAGATAAACATGATCTGATTGTGCGCGTGCGAAATACGGACGAGTTTTCCGTTATGCTCCGTGGCTCGTGTCAGATGAGACGTCCATTCTCGAACGCGTCGCCGCCGGTGACCCCGGAGCCCCTTCTGAGTGCATTTCGCGATTCAGCGGGCTCGTCTGGAGTCTTGCTCGCCGACTCTGCTCGTCGGCGAGCGATGCAGAAGATGCAGTCCAAGAGATCTTCATCGACCTCGGGAAGAGCGCGCCCCGCTTTGATAGTTCCATCGCGAGTGAAACAACGTTCGTAGCGATGATCGCGCGACGGCGATTGATCGATCGCGGTCGGCGCAAGATGCGTCGGCCCGAGGTTCCGCAGATCGCGGAAACCGTCGCGGATCGCGCGGAACGCGTGGATCGACCCGAACTCGGTGAACAGCAGAAACTCGCACAACGCGCGTTCTCGCAACTTCGCCCTGAGCAGCAACAAGTGCTGCAGCTCGCGATTCACCACGGCTGCTCGCACGAACAAATCGCGACTGCGACAGGGATGCCGCTCGGTACAGTCAAGACACACGCTCGACGCGGTCTGATCAAAATCCGCCAAATCCTCGCAGAACAAGGCGTGTTGTCACCCGAAGATCTCGCGCGCGCGGCGGCACTTCCCGAGGGCAGTGTCCGCGCAACTCGCAGCGAGGAGCTCGACGGAGGTCGCACATGAGCACCTTCGACGAGTCCCATCACGAGCACGATGACGAACGCGATGACCTCACGCCCCGCGTGCGGCTCTCCGCCGCTGCTGCAGACCGCGCACTCTTCGGAGGCTCGGCGTCGGTCGAAGAACTCGAGCTCGCGAACGAACTCGACCTCGATCTCGACGCAGAAGATCGCGCGTTCGAACAGTGCGTGGCACTGCTCGCAGAGGCGAGGGTGAACATCGACCGAGAGCGCGCCCCCAAAGCACTCGAAGCGCGGCTGCACGCGTTGTGCTCCGCGATCCATCAAGTGCCGCCGCGCGAGACGACTTCACCGCGTGATGTCGCTCTTCCGCGCACACTCCGTCCGCGCTTCGATTGGCTCGCGGCCGCTGCGTGCACCACGCTCGGCGCAGCCGCGACGTTCGCGATCCTCAATGCGCGCGATGACAACGCAGCACCGCCAGCGACCGTCGATCCCGCGTCGTTCCTGCGCTCCCACCCGAGTGCCGTGCATTGGCCTTGGGCCGGAACCGAAGATCGCGTTGTCGTTGGCACGGTCGGCGGCGAGGCGTACTTCGACCCAACCACCAACGAAGGCCTGCTCGTCATCGAAGGCCTCGCGCCAAACGACCCGACCGTCGAGCAGTACCAACTCTGGATCTTCGATGCCGCGCGAGATGAGCGGTACCCCGTCGACGGCGGCGTGTTCGATGTGCGACCGAACGAACCAACGCGCGTGCCTGTCGTCGCGAAACTCCCTGTTTCGTCGCCGAAACTCTTCGCCGTCACGATCGAGAAGCCTGGCGGCGCGGTGGTGAGCGAACGCCGAATCGCTCTTCTGGCGAAGCCGTAAGCCTCAACCGCGAAAGTTTCCCTTCGGAAGACCCGATCTGCGAAGTCGGGCGTGATCGCACAACGTTCATCGACGTCGCGCGACCACGCGAGCGCTGTTGCCTTTTTGGATTTCACAACAACAACGGCGCACGAATCCTCAACGCGATGGAACGCGCTCCGTACCATGGCGCCCATGCTCCGAAAGCACTTCTTCCAGATCGCGTCTGTGACGCTCCTCACGACACTCTCGCCGCTCGCCTCCGCCGTCGCGCATGCGAACGAGCCCGATCCCATGATGGGGCTCTGCCGCTACCCCGACATCTCGAAGGACTCGATTGTCTTCACCTACGGCAATGATCTTTGGATCGTGCCGAAGTCGGGAGGCACCGCACGTCCGCTCGCGAATCCGCCGGGTTTCGAAGGTTCTGCGCGCTTCTCACCTGATGGCAAGTCGATTGCGTTCCGCGCGAATTACGACGGCGGCAACGATCTTTACACGATGTCGGTCGAAGGCGGCATTCCGCAGCGCGTCACCCATCACCCCGCAAGCGAAGGCCTCTGCGAGTGGACGCCCGATGGCAACGGCCTCGTGTTCATGACGGCCGCACTCGAAGGTCTCGGCCGCGCGCAGAAGCTCTACACCGTTGGCGCGAGCGGCGGATTGCCTGAAAAACTCCCCGTGCCCTACGGCGCGAACGGCTCGATCGACAAGACGGGCGAGTGGCTTGTGTACACGCCGCACTCGACCGACACGCGAACGTGGAAGCGCTACCGCGGTGGCATGGCGACCGATGTGTGGCTTTACAACCTGAAGTCGGGCGAATCGCGCCAAATCACCGAGTGGGAAGGCACCGACACGCTCCCGATGTGGCATGGCCGAAAGGTCTATTTCCTCTCCGATCGCAGCGCGGCTGAAGGCAACGTGCTCAACGTGTGGAGCTACGACGTCGACTCGAAGGAGACGAAGCAAGTCACGCGCTTCAAGGATCACGATGTGAAGTGGCCAGCGATCGGCCCCGATGACGGCGGTGCAGGCGAAATGGTGCTGCAGCACGGAGCTCAGCTCTACCGACTTGATCTTGGCAACAACGCATCGAGCCCGATTGATGTGAAGGTTCCAGGCGACCGCGAGACGCTGCGCGTGGCGATTGTCGACGCTGCGGAGAACATCCAAGGCGCATCGATTTCGCCGACGGGTAAGCGCGTGGCGGTCGTCGGACGCGGCGACATTTGGTCGGCGCCAGCGGAGAACGGCACGCCGCGCAACATGACGCGCACCGATGGCATTTTCGAGCGCAGCGCTGCATGGAGCCCCGATGGAAAGACGATTGCGTTCTTCTCCGATGCGACGGGCGAATACGAGCTCTACACCATGCCCGCCGATGGTCGCGCGGATGGGAAGCCCGCAGAACCGAAGCGCATCACGACGAACGGCCAACACTTCCGTACATCGATCGATTGGGCGCCTGATTCGAAGTCGGTTGTCATTCAAGACAAGGCCGGCAACATCGAACTTGTGAAAATTGACGACGGCACGACGATCGCGCTCGACAAGAATCCTGAAGCGCCGCGACAAGTTGGCATTTCGTTCTCACACGACTCGCGTTGGATCACGTGGAGTCGTTCCTGCGATACCACCGAACTCGATGCGATTTACCTCTACGACACGCAAGCAGCCGACCCAGCGCAAGCGAAGCATCAGGTCACCGACGGCTTCTATGGCGACTCCGATCCGACCTTCGATCGCAAGGGCGATTGGCTCGTCTTCACGAGCCAGCGCAACTTCTCGCCAACCTACGGCGAGTTCGACACGACGTGGATCTACAACAACTCGCAAGTCTTGATGGCGGTGCCGCTCAAGAAGGACTTCAAACTTCCGTGGCTTCCAACGAGCGACGAAGAAGGCCAAAAAGATGACGGTCGTCCGTCGGGTGGCGGCGCTCCCGCAGCGGCTCCGGGAGCCGGCGGTCCGCCAGCCGGAGGCATGCCGCCGGCGGGTGGTCGACGTCGTCGCGGCGCCGAGCAAGACGTAGATTTCACGAGCGAAGTCGCGGTTCCTGTGCTGAACGATCTGCCGCTGGTGAACATCACGGCGCAAGATGAGAAGAAGGACGAGAGCACGCAAGACGCGCCTGCCGTGACGGGCCCAGCGGGTTCGTGGAAGTGCACGGTGCCGATGCCGGATGGACCACTCGAGGTCACGCTCGAAATCACCGTCGCAGCCGACAACAGCGTGAAGGCGACGTTCTCCTCGAAGATGGGTTCAGGTGACGCGATCGGCACATGGGATGCTGCTTCGAAGACGCTCAAACTCTCGGGCACGTTCCAGAAGATGCCGTTCACGATCGAAGCGACGATCGACGGCGACAGCATGAAGGGCACGACGACTGGCGAAGGCCCAGACGGCCCCATGACGCACGACATCACGGGTACGCGCACCGCACCAGCGAAGGCTGATGCGGGCGATGCGAAGAAGGCCGAGAAGAAGGCGGTCGAGATCGATCTCGACGGATTCGAAGCGCGCGCAGTGCGACTCCCCGCTCCCGCCGGCAGTTTCGGTTCGATCGCGTTTAACGATCGCGGTGAACTCATCTACGGCCGCGATGGCTCGGTGCGCATCATGGATCTCTCGTCGAAGTCGCCAAGCGAAGGCACGGGCGTCACGGGTACGCGATTCGCAATTTCTGCCGATGGCAAGAAGTTGCTCATGGGCGGCGGCCGCGGCGGCGCGTCGATTGCGGGCTCGGGTGCCGGTGCAACGGCGAAGCCGATCGTCGCGAGTCCGATGCTTGTCGAAGTGCATCCGCGCCACGAACGCGCGCAAATCCTCGCCGATACCTGGCGCATCTTCCGCGACTACTTCTACGACCCCGGTATGCACGGCGTTGATTGGAAGGCAATTCGCGCGAAGTATGAAGCGATGCTTCCTGCGTGCGTCACGCGCGAGGATCTCAACTACCTGATCGCGGAAATGATCTCGGAACTCAACGTCGGCCACGCGTATCTACAAGGCCCTGGCGACGTCGAGAACACGCCGAGCCGCAACGTCGGTCTTCTCGGTGTCACGTTCGAACGCGCGACAAACGACGACGGCACGACGGCGAACGCGTGGAAGCTCGCGAAATTCACGCGCGGCGGCGACTTCGACGACGCAGCGCGCAGCCCACTCGCCGCGCAAGGCCTTGGTGTGAACGAAGGCGATTACCTCGTGGCCGTCAACGGCGAACCAATCGATCCATCGAAGGATCCATGGGCACCGTTCCTCGGTCTCGCGAGCAAGGCCGTCACGCTCACGATTGCGAAGAAGCCCGTCCTCGACAAGGACGCGAAGGATGTTGTGGTCACGACCCTTGCAAGCGAAGACAGCTTGAACTACTCCGCGTGGGTTGAATCGAAGCGGAAGCGTGTCGAAGAACTCTCCGGCGGCAAGATCGGTTACCTCTACGTGCCGAACACCGGCGTTGATGGTCAGACCGAACTCGTTCGCCAATTCTTCGGTCAACGCACGAAGCCCGCGATCATCATCGATGATCGTTGGAACGGCGGCGGTCAGATCCCAACGCGGTTCATCGAACTGCTCAATCGCCCCGTGACCAACTACTGGGCGCGTCGAGACGCGCGCGACGGCGTCTGGCCACCGGATGGTCACTACGGCCCGAAGGCGATGCTCGTGAACGGCCTCGCGGGTTCCGGCGGCGACATGTTCCCGTGGCTCTTCAAGCACAACAAACTTGGTGAAGTCATTGGCACGCGCACATGGGGTGGCCTCGTCGGAATCTCGGGGAACCCGAGCCTCATGGACGGCGGCACGATCGCGGTTCCAACCTTCGGCTTCTACGAGAGCGACGGCACGTGGGGCGTCGAAGGACACGGCATCGATCCGACGATCGTCGTGATCGACGACCCAGCCAAGATGAAGGATGGCGGCGATCCTCAACTCGAGAAGGCCGTTGAAGTCCTCTTGAAGGAAATCGAAACCAAGGGCTACAAGCCCGTCGCAAAGCCGAAGTACCCCGACCGCAGCGGTATGGGACTTCCCGAGAGCGACAAGTGATGGCGCGCTGTTGGCGCTGAACTCGCCGCTCCGCGCGGAGATACGAATGGAAACCCGCCCACCCCGCCCCGCGCGGGGTGGGTTCTTTTTGCAAATTCACAACGCCCTTCGTGACTTCGCACGTATTCGGACTAGGTTCTCCCGTCCGGAGTCCCCCGGGCTAGAGGAGCCATCACGATGCGCACGAAGCTTTTCCTTTCGACGACGTTTGTCGCCTCGGCGGCGATGATTGCCACGCCCGCCCTCGGTCAGACCTGCTCCGACCTCGGCATTGACCCCTCGTGCTGCGCCAACGTGTGCGCGATCAATTCGGCATGCTGCGACTTCCTCTGGGACACGGATTGCGACGCGATCCTCGCGAAGGTCGGTTGCATCTGCACCGACGTCATTGACATCAAGGGCACCAGCGCGTTCGTCGATACGACCGCCGCCACGCGCGATATCAGCTTGGCTGGTATCTGCGACCCCGGCCCGTACGGCGACGACGTCCTTCACAACACCGTCATCTACCGTTGGACGGCCCCTGCAACGGGCGTCTTCGTCCTCTCCACGTGCAACATCGTGAACTACGACTCGCGCCTCGCCGTGATGACGGGGTGCGATCCAACGACCACCATCGCGTGCAACGATGACGTGATCGGCACGTGCGCCAACTTCTCGAGCAAGTTGTCCTTCTCCGCGGACGCCGGATCGACGTACTACTTCCTCGTCGGCGGTTACGCCGAAGCCGACATCGGCACAGGCACGCTCACCATCGAGCCGTTCCAAGTCGAACTCACGCTGCAGGGCGCACACCAGTACACCGTCGCTGCCGGTGGCAACGATCACTGGTACGCGAAGTACGTGGTCGGCCCGGGTGCCACGTGGGAGCAATTGAAGGCAAAGGCCGAGGAACTCGGCGGCACGCTCGCATGCGCGAACACCGTGGATGAGAACCGCATGATCGGTTCGATCCACATGGCAACGGGCTCAGGCGCGCGCGTTGCGTTTGGTCTCTACCAAGACCTCACCGACAAGAACTACTTCGAACCCGACGGTGGTTGGAAGTGGGTCGACGGCGGCACCCTCACCTACGACACCTGGTCCGCCAACGAGCCAAACGACTTCGGCACCATCGAGCACTACGGCCAGTTCACCGCCTACTACTTCGGCGAGTTCTGGAACGACAATTCGAATGCTGTGGCTTGGACGAACGTCCTCATGGAGTTCACCAAGCCGCAAGCAGGCTTCACGGCGCCATCGAACGACGAACCAGCCGGCGCAACACCGATCGAACTGGGCGCCGCAACGACGGTTTCCTTCGTTGGCGCCACCACATCGACGCAAGCGCTCGCGTGCAAGGACGCGATGCACTACGACCGTTGGTACTCGTTCACGCCTCCATCGACGCGCTCGTACGACCTGAACGCGTGCTCGAACGGCTTCACCGCAGCGGTCGAAATCTTGACGTCGACGGGTGAACTCGTTGGCTGCTCCGGTGGCGAATGCACCACATCGTTCGTGCTCACGGGCGGCACGACCTACGTGGTTCGTATCGGTTCGGCTGAAGGTGACCGCGCGGGCGCTCCGACCGTCATCTTCACGCCAACGCCAGAGATTGCCTCGCTCGATGCGATCAGCGTGAACTTCGTCGGCGGCACGTACTTCGACGGTGGTGACGGCGGCCGTTGCAACGAAACCGCCACGAATCCTGCCGGTGCTGGCGAATGGGGAACGCTCAACTGGTCGAACCTCGTGGGCGCCAACAGCGCCGCTTCGGACGGTTACGCCGCCGGTGGAAACGGTGATGCTTCCACCAACCTGAAGGATGGCTACGGCGTCGGAACAGGTGCGTCGGTGACCTTCGCGGTCAACAACCCGTGGCGTATCTTTTCGTTCCCGGCGAACGACACCGATCGCATGCGCCGCGGCTACCTCGACTCGAACACGCTTTCGCAAATCGACGTGATCGTCGCCAACGTTCCGTACAAACGCTACTCCGTCGTCGTGTACTTCGGTGCGGACGGCGCCGATCGCGCTGGCAGCGTGCTTGCCAACGGCTCGGCGGAAGTGTTCTTCAAGACCGATGCGCTCCCAGGTTCGATCTTCAACCCGCTCGTCCAGGCGACGGCGACGAGCGCCGCGACGGCGGTGCGTTCGAGCTTCGCCGTGATCAGCGGCGTGACGGGCCCGACGTGCACCATCTCCCTGAAGGAGAACGGACCGAACGTTGGCTTCAACGGTTTCCAGATCATCGAAGAAGCGTCGGCGTGCCCAGCAGACCTTGATGGCGACGGAGCGGTCAGCGCCTCGGACCTCTCGGCCCTTCTTGGCTCGTGGGGCTCCGCTGGAGGCGACATCGACGGCGACGGCACGACCAGCGCATCTGACCTCTCGGCGCTCCTCGGCGCATGGGGCGCGTGCGAGTAAGTCGGCTCGACCAAACGTCGTGACCACGCAAGACAGTGACCGAAGGCGCGGCATCGACCGCGCCTCCGGTCGTTTTGGCCTCGTTCAGCCAGGCCGTCCGATACACCGCGTATGGCAAGCAAAGGCAGCGGCGGATCCGGTAAGACAATTCTGATTCCCTTGGCGCTCTTGAGCGCGTTCCTGTTCTTTCAGACCTTCGGCATGTTGCCCACCGCTGTCAACGATGACATCGTGCGTTGGGCGAGCTGCGCGACGTTCGCCATCGCGGCGGTTGTCTTTGGCAAGGATGGCAGCGCGGTCTGGTGCGGGCTCTGTGCGGCGCTTGCCGTCGTTTTGAACCCGATCTACCCCCTCGGCCTCGGCGACCTCTGGAGCGGCGCCAAGATCGTCGGCGGCGTGGTGGCGGGCGCGGCGGTCGTGCGCAACTGGTGACAAGAGACTCAAAGTGAGCCCACCCGATGAGAGCCCACCCGGTGAGAGCCCACCCGGTCCGAAAGGGACCGAAGACACCTCTCCTGCGCCCCACGCGCGAGAATTGCGGATCGAATGGAGACGCCGATTGAAGTCGCGAGGCTATCTCGCCGACCCCCTTGCCGACGGCAGAACTTCTGCTATCTTTCCCGACCCGCGGTCCGCCGCGGAACAGGCAAATGCGGGTGTAGCTCAGTGGTAGAGTGTCACCTTGCCAAGGTGAATGTCGAGGGTTCGAATCCCTTCACCCGCTTTGAAAACGAAATCCCGGAAGGCTTTGCCTTCCGGTTTTCGTTTTTCAACGCGGCGTCTTTGGAGCGCTCGAGCGCGGCTCTTGCCGCGCCCTCGCTCTGGCGTGGATCACGCCGAACAAGGTCTTCGCGCTTCGGCCTTCGGCCGAAGAGCGAATCCCTTCATGGGAGCGCTTGAGGCCTCTCTTCCTCTGTCGCGCTCGCCCTCCAAGAAGGCTTTGCCTTCCGGGATTTCGTTTTTCAACGCGGGACTGTTCGGCGCTGAAGCGCCGAACGTGAGTCTCAAGGAGAGGGCTTTGCGCTTTGGCAGGCAGAAAGGGAACCGCGGCAGCGGCGAGTACACGAGTACATCAGGTGCGCACTTCGGTGCAAGCCCCGCTCAAACCCGGTGCAAACCCGGTGCAAGCCCCGTGCAAGCCCTTGCTCCTCCTCGATTCTCGGAGCACACTCACGACATGGCACTCTGGAATCGCTTCGTGAGTCCCCCGCCGTACCGCGCTGTACGCCTCGCTTCATTCGCCGCGAGCCTCGCGCTTTGTGGCGTTTCGGACGCAGCCGAAGTTGACCCGCATCCTGGCGTGCGCACGTGGGGCGTTGTCGCGTATCGCAACGCGGAGCAGTCCAACCAGGTCACGCAGATTGCGGTTGGTGAGAACCACCTCGCGGCGAGATTGCCCGATGGCCGCATCGCCTGTTGGGGCGACAACACCTACGGACAGTGCCTCGTCCCCTACGACCTCGGCCCGTGCGCGCGCGTCGAAGCGGGCTACCGCCACACCCTGGCGTTGAAGACTGACGGCACGCTTCGCGCGTGGGGTGAGAGTGTCTACGGACAACTCCAGATCCCGCCGAACGTCGGTGTCGTCGCCGACATGGCCTGCGGACTCCGCCACAACGTCGTCGCACGCAGCAATGGAACGATCCTCTGTTGGGGCTGGGACAGCGAAGGACAAGCCTCGCCGCCAGCAGGCATCACGGATGCCGTGCAGGTGGCGGCCGGCTCATCGCACTCGATGGCGCGACGGAGTAACGGAACCGTTGTGTGCTGGGGAAGCAACAGCAACGGTCAGTCGACTCCGCCCGGAAGCGCGATCACGCTGACGGATATCTCGGCAGGCATGCTGCACTCTCTCGCGATTCGTACCGACGGTCGCGCAGTGTGCTGGGGCGCGAATGACTTTGGCCAGTGTGCCACACCCTCCGGAATCGGTGGCCTGACTGACATTGATGGCGGAGCGGACCACACCATCGCGCTCCGCACGGACGGCGGCGTGGTTTGTTGGGGCTACAACGGACGCGGACAGTGCTCCGTACCGACACTGCCCGCGCCCGCGGTCCGCGTCTGTGCCGGCATTCAACACTCGACAGCTCTTCTCGCTGACGGCCGTGTCGTGTCTTGGGGGCGCGGTGAACTCGGCCAACTCTTCACCGGCGCCAACATGATGGCCCCCGTGCAAGCAGCTGCGGGATTCGCCCACTACGTGCTCGTCGATGAAGAGGGCCAACTGCACTGCATCGGTTCGAACGCGTTCGGTCAGTGCGATGCTCCCAAAATTTCTCATCCGACCGCGATCAGTGCCGGTGCACAGCACTCCGCCGCACTCTTGGCTGATGGCACCGTGGTCTGTTGGGGAAGCGACGTCCAAGGCCAATGCGCTGTTCCGGCGGGTCTCCTCGCCCGAACGATCGACTGCGGCAACTTTCATAACCTCGCGATTCGAACCAATGGCTCGGTTGCCGCGTGGGGCTGGAATGTGAGCGGCCAATGCGATGTGCCGCGGTATCTCACCAGCGCACTTGCGATCTCGGCGGGAGAACGTCACTCACTCGCGATCGACGCGGATGCGACGATTGTGACTTGGGGCTCGGATAGCTTCGGGCAGTCCTCGCCGCCGTACTCCAAGTTGGGCGCCATCGCCGTTGCTGCGGGTATTCGACACAGCGCCGCCGTGCGCGTCGATGGCAGCGTCTACTGCTGGGGTTGGAACTTTTACGGTCAATGCAATGTTCCCGCGGGGCTTCGAGCTGCGAAGCGCGTTGCCGCCGGATACGGGCACACGTTGATCCTCGATCACTTCGGCAACGTGACCGTTTGGGGGAGTAACGATTTCGGGCTTGTGAGCCAGGCATCGCAGGTTGGCCTCGCAAGCGATGTGGACTCGGGGAGCTTCACCGCGATTGCAACGATTGCCCCGTGCTCCGAAACGGACGTTGGACCGGCGATTTGCGCTTGCGGCCCGTTTCAAATCGATTGGAACGAGGACGGGATCGCTGATTGTGTCGCTCGCCAATACGGCGATCTCGATCTTGATGGATCGATCGGAGCTGGCGACCTTTCACTCCTCCTCGACAACTGGAGTAACGACAACGCGCCGATGGGCGATCTTGATCAAGATGGCTCCGTTGGTGCAAGCGACCTTTCGCTGCTCCTCGTGCGATGGGGACATGA
>JBEIJG010000057.1:0-11358 GCA_040380385.1 Phycisphaeraceae bacterium
AATCGCGTTCTAAAGGCAGTCCTTTCCGGCTGCAGAAGCTGACGCGGCTCAGTTCGACGGTCCGAGGCAACGATGGAATCTGACGGCGCGCAACCGCTCGCCACCGACTTTTTGTTCGGAGCCACCGCCAAGCATGGCGGGGCCGATGTCGCGCCGCCCCGTATTCGGGGCGTGCGGCTTGATCGCTTGCTCGGCGAGGGGGCCTTTGGGACGGTGTGGCAAGGGGAGCAGTTCGATCCGGTTCTGCGACCGGTCGCCGTCAAGATCTTGCGACTCGCGTCACTGGGCGCTCAAGCGGCTCGGCGATTTGAGGCGGAGAAGATCGCGCTCGCACGGCTTGAACATCCGCACATCGCGCACATCCTTGATGCAGGGACAACGTCCGAGGGTTCGCCGTACCTCGTGATGGAGTACGTCGACGGAGTTCCGCTTGATACTTGGTGTCACCGCCATCGAGACGACCTTGAAGCGCGCGTGCGCATGCTGGCGCTTGTCGCGCGCGCGATCGGTTACGCGCATCGGCAGGGGATTCTTCACCGCGATCTCAAGCCGGGCAACGTCTTGGTGCGCGCGGCGGCAGGGGCTGATGGAACCGATGAGCCGCGCGTGATCGATTTCGGTGTCGCGAAGCTCGTCGGTGACGACTCGATGCGAACGGCGACCATTCAAGGTCCTGCGGCGGCAACGCCGCTTTACATGTCGCCGGAGATCGCGTCAGGATCCAACGAGATCGACGGCCGCTCAGACGTCTGGTCGCTCGGTGTCATGCTCTTCGAAGCGTTGGTTGGCAGCCGTCCATTCGCCACGGAAAAGGTTGGGATGGCGGGAACGCTTGAACTCCAACGATCGATCATCGATGGACCAATTCCACGACCGAGTGAACTCCTCACAGCACATGCGCCGCGAAGCCTTCGCTCTGCGCTCGAAGATGACCTCGATTGGATCGTGCTGAAGGCGCTTGGGCGCCCTGCGTCGCGGCGCTATCTCACCCCGGATGAACTTGCAGACGATCTCGAACGGTGGCTGCGCGGAGACGCGATTTCCGTTCGCGTTTCGAATCGAAGTTACCTCATCCGGAAGTTCACCAAGCGCAATCGCGCGGTGGTGGGTGCGGGAATTCTGGCGACGGCGGCACTTGGTGTTGCCGCGGGTGTCCTCATCGCATCGAACGTCCAGTCGGAGCGCGATGCGGCGCGGTGGCGTGAAGTCGCGCGATTCAACGAGCGACTCCTCACCGCGATTGATCCAGCTGTTGCGCAAGGGCTCGATCCAACGCTCCTGAACCTCATTCTCAATGAGGCGGAAGCGGAACTCGGCCGCGCGATGCGCGATCCCGAAGTGGAGGCGGAGATTCGGATGTCGCTTGGAAACGCGCGCGCCGCGACCGGTGATACCGAAGGCGCGCTGACGCAGTACGAGGCTGTTCGACAGTTGCAAGCATCGTCTGGAGCGGAGCCGCAAGCGCTTCGACATGTCGCGAATGCGATGGGCAGGGCGCTCATCGAAGGCGGACGACTCGATGAAGCCGCGCGTGAACTTGCACTGGCCATCGAGGGAACCGACATGATCGCGGCACAAGCGATGCACAATCGCGCCGCACTCGAACGGGCGCGCGGCGAACTCGACCTCGCAGAGCAATCGCTGCGCGATGCAATCCGCCGCAAGCGCGAACTCAACGCCGACGACAGCACAATCCGAGACTCTGAGCAAGAGTTGGCGCTCGTACTCTCCGAGGCGGGACGCCACCAAGACGCTGAGCCGATCGGGCGCCTCGTTGCGCGCGCTCGCATGGAGTCGCTCGGTGCGCGACATCCAGACACGTTACGCGCCGACAATAATTTGGCCGAGATCTTGCTCGCGCGCGGATCGGTCGCGGAGGCACGCGCGCTACTTTCTCCAACTGTTGCCGGCTTTGTTGAAGTTCTTGGGCCACAGCATCCCGACACCTTGGCGTCACGCAACAACCTCGCAGGCGCACTTCGTGAACTCGGTGAACATGAAGAAGCTGTTCGGCTCTACACCGAGAATCGTGCCGCTTTTCTCACGTCGCGCGGGCGCGAAGATCCGCGGTCCATCCTCGCCGGCGTCAACCTCGCGCACGCGCTCGCGCTCATTGGGCGATCCGACGAGGCCGAGCAGGCATTTGGTGAAGCGCGAACAGACGCGCTTCGAACGCTCGGACCATCAAGCCGGATTACGCTTGCCAACGATGCCAACTTTGCCGCGTTTCTCGTCGACTCGAAGCGCTTCGCCGAGGCCGTTGTGGTCGCTGAACGCACCGTATCGCTCGTGGAGCGCGAGCTCGGAAACGATCATCCACAGAGCCTCGCCGCGAAGTCGACGCTCGCGTTGGCGTGCATTGGGTTGGGCAAGCCCGATCGCGCGCTTGAAGCGATCGGCTCTACGGACGCACTGTTGGGATCCGATCGACCGCTGAACCGAGTTGAACGTCATTTCCTCGATGTCGCCGCGCGTGCCGCAGAAGCGTCAAGCGCGCCAGAGCAAGCACTCCGAATCCGACAGCGCCTCGAACAGGGCGCGAACGAACGGGGCGCGAAGAGTTGAAGCGTCGATCGAGTGGCCGTGTGCGGGTTGCGTCCGAGGCTGGAGTACAGACAGAACACGATGGGACGTTTCGCCAGAACGCGGGCACAGCGGGATGCAACGCCCCCCAGTCGTGAGCTACAAGTCCCACTTAACAGAATACATATTATCAGACGTTGTAGGGGTGGAAGGCTTTCCGGGAAGCAACCGCGGCAGCTCGGCGCTTGCTGCGCCAAATCGCATCTTCTGCGCGCTCTCACAACATTGCCCGAGCCGCTCGTCACGTTCGTCCGTTCGTTCGGCCGTCCGCTCAAGGGTCGCCCACACCCACCCAAGTCCAACATCGTCCATCTCGAACGCTGATCGTTACGATCGGTCTTGATGAACGACCCGAAGCCCGAGCCAAGCAATCCACGGACCGCGTCGCCAGCTCGCGTCGACGGGACCGATGCGTTCGAGCCGACAGAGTCGCCCCAGCTCCGCGCGTTCGCGCCGCTTTGTTCAGTCTTTCGACGATTCTTGAAGAGTCGAGATCTGAAGTACACGCAAGAGCGCGCGGACGTGCTCGACGCGATCATCGCGCGCGACGGGTCGTTTGAGGCCGAGGAGTTGCTGCTCGACCTCCGCGCTCGTGGACACGACGTCTCGAAAGCGACGGTCTATCGAACGATTCGGTTGCTTCTCGACGCAGGCATCATCACACAGTCACTCTTTGATGCGAAGCAGTCGCATTACGAGTTGATCTACGGCCGCGAGCCGCGTGATTGCATGGTGTGTATGAAGACGGGTCGGCGCATCGAGTTCACCAATCGAGAACTCACCGCGCTCCGTGATCGCATTTGTCGCGAGTTAGGCTGGCAGGCCGTTGGTCATCGATTTCAGATTTTCGCCGTCAGCCCGCCTGATGATCCGGTCGTGTAATTCGAGTCATCTCCCGATTCCTCTCCCGATTCACTCGTCAAACTCAGGCGTCTCGCTCCCAGCGATGCGATGACGCATGAAGAGCCAATCACCAAGATCTGCCTGGCGACAGCGGGGGGAACAGAAGGGGGCATCTCCCCCGCTTGTTCCTTCGCGCGTGCCGTTGTGTGGCCGGTTCCCAGAGTTCTCTCTCGTGTTCTGTGTCGTGTTCTGTGTCGTGTTCTGTATCGCATCAGGCGTCAGGCGCCCGCATGTTGGGCAGCGAGACTCGCGTACTTGCGGCGCGCGAACGAGCAGTTCAAGTGCTTCGAAGATGCGCCGCGCGGCGCGCTCCGGAAGCGCGTTCGCGACGATCTCCACAAGGCGGCCAGCGCTGCTCTCATGGATGGACGAACCCGACGGCTCTTCGCGCGCTTCCACAGCTACATCTTTCACCGCAACTTCCATTTCACCCGACGCATGATCGATCGCGATCCGCAGATGCTCCGCAGGAATCGCATCCGCGATCTTCTCAGGCCACTCGATCGCGATGACGGCGTTACTCGCGAGCAACTCATCAAAGCCGATCGACTCAAGATCTTCTGAGCCGATGCGCCACGCGTCGATATGAACAAATGGACGCGTTTCACCCGCGTGATCCATGCGGATTGTGAATGTCGGACTCGCGACTGCATCCGCATCAGCGCCAAGACCAGCCGCAAGGCCGCGTGAAAACGTCGTCTTGCCTGCGCCAAGATCGCCAGAAAGAAGAATGACACACGCACTTGGATGCGCTTCACACGAGCGAAGGACGTCGCCGAGCACTTCGCCAAATTGCTGCGTTTCATCAGGATTTCGCAAGTGAAAGCGCATCGATCGATTGGAGTTCATGGCGCCTCCCCGCTTTTCTGCTCGCCGCTGTGATGTTCATGTCCTGCGTGCGATACGTCGATCATGCGCCCGTGGACTTCAACCGTGACCGCACCAATCGCGTGCGTCTCGCGTCCCGATGTTTCCGTAGGAGTAGCCGCGCAAACCATACCGATTTGCGTGATAGACACGCCTGCGACATGCGTCGGCACATCGCCACGCGCGGTGAAGGCGAGTTCGTAATCCTCGCCGTCGGCGATTGCTTCGAGCGGATCGCGTACACCAACGACGCTCGGATGCAATGGAATCGCTTCGAGATCGAGCTTGATCGCAACCCTCGACATGCGCGCGATGTGTCCAAGATCGCGCCCAAGTCCGTCACTGAGATCGATCGCCGCACCAAGACGCTCGCGAAGTACTGCCACGATTTCGCCCGCAGCTTGCACGCGTGGCGTGAAATCAAGATGCCGACCAAGGCCCGTCACGCGATCCCACGCGCCACCAATCGCACCGGTGACATACACGCCATCTCCAACGCGCGCGTCGTGCCGCGTCGCGACAGGACGAGTTCGATCGACGCGGGTCGCGAGGATCGTCACACTCGCGATGATCGTGTCGCACTCTGATGAACGCGCAAACGTTGCGAGATCGCCGCCGATGAGCGGCGCGTTCCAGCGTTCTGCTGTCTCGCGCAACCCCTCGCACAGCCGCCACACGCGCTCTTCCGAAGTCGCCGAAGGAACCGTGACGCACGCCACCGTGGCAAGCGGACGCGCGTTCATCATCGCAGCGACGTCGCTGACGTTGCGAAGCACCGCCTTCTTTCCGATGAGGTACGGATCGCAACCAAGTGGCGTGTGACGACCCTCAATGGCGCTGTCTGCCGCGATCAAAATCGTTGCGTCGTCATGTGTGCCATCTTCAAGGCGAATCTCCGCCATGTCGTCGCCTGGCGGAACCAACACGCTTGCGGGCAGCCGGGCGTTTGCAGCGAAAATGCGTTGAAGGAGTGCGAACTCGCGCATCACATCACCAAAGAACACGCACAAGAATCTGTGTGGTGACGAGCGCGTAGAAACCCGCGACAAGATCGTCGATCAGGATGCCAAGTCCACCTTCAAGTCGCTGCCAACCACGCGCGGGCGGCGGCTTGATGATGTCGAACAATCGAAACGCGAAGAACGCAATCGCGCACGTCGCGATGATCCGGGCGTTGTTACCGAGCGTCCATGGAAGCCACATCAGCGCGAGCGCTTGACCCGCGATTTCGTCGGCGACGACAAAACCTGGATCCTTCTTGCCGTACCGAAACTCCGCAGACTTGCCCCAGACGAGGCATCCGATACCAAAGATAAGTGCGAGCGCGGCGAGCGCCATATCGATCGTGCGGGGATCGGTATCCGCCATCGCGAGCATGCACGCAAGTGCGACGGGCGGAAGCGAACCCCAGGTACCTGGCGCTGGTCGCATGCGACCAAGCCCACCGCCTGTCACGATCCAATCGCCGATTCCGCCATGTTGCTTGGCGTGTTCCTTGGCGCTACTCATGTGGGATTCCTTCGCAAGCATCCTTTGCAAGCATCTCGCGCGTCGAGCGGACGCTCGTTCACGCAGATTTCTCTCCTGATTTGTGCAGCGCAGCACCCGCGCCGACGCTCGCATCTTCGAGCGGCCGACCCTCGGGCGGCACGTGCAACGCGCGACGAATGTACGTGATCGAGCTCAACACCGTGAGCACCACGGTCGCCCACGTCGAGGCGTCGCGAAGGAACACTTGCCATCCGTACGGCTCGACGCGCGTCGAAACGTACACGCAGCATCCAACGCAGAAGCTCTGGATGAACATCTTCAGTTTGCCCGACCAATCGGCGGGAAACGGAATGCCGCGCGACTCGATGTACGAACGCAGGCCGGTGACGAGCAACTCGCGCAAGAGGATCACAACGACCATCCACGCCGCGATCCCCGACCCGATCATCGCGTTCGCAGGAATTGGTTCAAAGCGGGGCGAGGCGAGGTAAATGAAACCACCGAGGATCAGAACTTTGTCAACAAGCGGATCCATCAAACGACCAAACGCGCTCACGACGTTCCAGCGACGGGCGAGATAGCCGTCAAGAATGTCGGAAAGGGCCGCCGTCGCGAAGATGCCCATACCCCACGCGCCGAGCAACGCGATTTGCGCGGCGGGAGCCGTTCGATCGATCGATTCGAGCACCCCGAAGAAGACCACCGCAAGTCCCAATCGGACAAGAGTGATCGCATTCGGAAGAACTCGCCGGATGGCGGGCGACATGGGGCGCGGATCCTACCCGAGCCCTGTTGGGTCCACCGCGGGAACCTGACCGTGCCGTTGGTTGCGGGATTCGATCGCGAGCCATACATTCCCAAACTTCGCCTCGGCCGACCGAGGCACCGGCTCCGACGAGGCGGCTTGGTCTCCGAAGGGTTTGACGTCGCGCGAGCGACCGAGAACTTCGCGAATCGCGCTCCGCTCCCCGTCGTACGCCACGCAGACTGGGTTTGGAGACCGAGTTTGAGGCACGAGTTTTAGGCACCGCGTTTTAGGCGCCATCGCAGGACACGCATGGACTTCGCTTCACCCCCCTTTCATTCCCTCGCCCAAGCCACGCTCGGTCCTGAGGCCATCGCGCTTCTCTCCGCAAGCGCCATCTCCGCTGCAGGTCTCGCGCTGCTCATGCAACCGAGCCGAAAGTCGAGCTCCAACCCAAGCGACAAGTTCCGGTTGGACGGACTGCGCATCGCCGGCACGGTGATCGCGCTCGCGGGCTTCGCCATGCTGCTTGTCGAAGTCATCAAGCGCGCCACGACCGACGGCGAAGCGTCGACGATTCCGCCAGTCTTCCCGATGATCTTCGGAACGATCGCGCTCGCGGGTGCAGCTCGCATGGTGACGCATCCGAAGCCTGTCTTCGCAGCGCTTTACTTCATTCTTGTCGTCATCGCGACCGCGGGCATGTTCCTCTTGCTCGGCGCGGAATTCATGGCGTTCGCGCTCATCATCGTGTACGCCGGTGCGATTCTCATCACCTACATGTTCGTGCTCATGCTCGCGCAACAGTCGCCTGTCGAAGGTGTTGGCGACGCGTGGTACGACCGCGTTCCGCGCGAGTCGATTTCTGCGGTGTTCGTGGGCTTCGTCATGCTCGCGACACTCGCCGACGCATACTTCTCGGGTACGACGCAGAAGTTCCTCGCGGATCGCCGTGTCGATGGTGAAACGCGCAGCGTGGAGAGCGCTTGGGATCGCCTCGATGCGATGCCGAAACTCCTTCTCGAAACCGCGCGCGATGCGTACGCCACGCAGTGGAAGGCCGAACGCGCCGCTGCCGCGACCAGCGCAACTGCCGGAAGTGATGCAGCGGCGCCGACTCTCGCAAGCATCGTGCGCAAAGCGGACGGCACTGCGCTGAGCCGCATGGACGGCGGACGAAGCGTCGAAGCGAAGCTCGCCGATGGCAACAGCGTCGTCGTCTCTATTCCCGACACGATGCTTCCGGACAACAGCCGCCAAGTTGGCGTGGATCTCGTGTCGAAGTTCCCCGCCGGACTTGAAATCGCTGGCGTCGTGCTCTTGATGGCACTCTTCGGTGCGGTCATCCTCGCACGCAAGCAAATTGAGCTCGGAGAAGACGAACGACGCGGCCTTGCAGGCATGCGGCGCATCACCGTCGACGGCGAAGCTGGAGGTCTGCGATGAACGAAGCACTCTCGTCACTCCCCGCCGCTGTTTCGCCGCTCACGCTTGCGAGTTCAGACGCAGCCACGATCAACATCGCGCTTCTCGTGAGCGCCCTGCTCTTCGCCTGCGGGCTCGTCGGTTTCTTGAGCCGCCGCAACATGATCATCATGTTCCTCTGCACGGAACTCATGTTCCAAGCGGCGGCGTTGGCGATGATCGCGTTTGGCAAAGTCCACGGCGATCTCTCCGGCCAAGTCTTCGTGATTTTCATCTTGACCGTGGCAGCGGCTGAAGCGGCGCTCGCACTCGGCCTTGTTGTTCTTCTCTACCGACGCCGCGAAACCCTCGACAGCGAGGCTTGGAGCGAACTGCGCGAAGCGTGATCCGCTTCAACAGCAACGCTTCGGCGCACCGAAGCGCTCTTGCATGCCTTTCTGATCTGCCTCTCTGATCCGACGGTCTTCCTCCCCCGACGCCACCCTGCTCCGAACGAACCACATGAGCCTTACCGCAAGCCTCTCCACGATCCTCGCTGCGATTCCGGCGGAAGCCGCGAGCGCCAGCGCGACGATCAAGCCCGCGGTCGCATCACCCGACCTCTCATGGGCCGGACTGATCCTTCTGCTGCCCGCGATCTCTGCCGTCCTCTGCGGACTTTGCGCTGCGCGCGGCGTGAAGGGCAAGTTGCCGGGCATCATCACGGCGCTCTCGCTCCTCGGAGCGTTCGCGTTGACGCTGATGCTCTTCATGCGCTGCCCAACCGACGCACCACGCACGATCCATCTCTTTGATTGGGTCTCGTTCGCGTGGGGTAGCGGCGCGGCCGAAGGCGCGAAGTGGACTTCGTTCCTCGCGCCGTTCTCCCTCTACGTCGATTCGCTCACACTCCTCTGGATGCTCTTCGTCACGGGCCTCGGCTCGCTCATCGCGATCTACGCGACCGAGTACATGGAGTCTGACGTCGGCAAGGGCTACGCGCGTTTCTTCGGCGCAGTCAGCATCTTCCTCTTCGCGATGGGTTCGCTCGTCATGGGCGGCAACCTCATCCTCCTCTACCTCGGCTGGGAAGGCGTCGGTCTCGCGAGCTATCTCCTCATTGGCTACTACTACTCGAAGCCAAGTGCGGTCGCGGCGGCGAAGAAGGCGTTCATCGTCAACCGCATCGGCGACCTCGGCCTCGCGCTTGGCATCTTCTTGATCTGGGTGAATTACGGCACCGTTGAATACGACGCGCTCTTCCAAGCGGTCACCGCTTCGACGGACTCGTTGACGGCTTCACTGAACGACGGAAGCGAATGGACGAAGGCTGCGATTCCGTACTGCTTGATGCTCGGCGCGTTCGGTAAGAGCGCGCAGTTCCCGCTCTACGTGTGGCTGCCGGACGCGATGGAAGGCCCGACGCCGGTCTCGGCGCTCATCCACGCGGCGACCATGGTCACCGCGGGCATCTACCTCATCGCGCGTACGTACCCGCTCTTCCAACTCGATCCAGGTGCACTCACGCTCGTTGCGACGATCGGCTGCATCACGGCGCTCCTCGCTGCCACGATCGGCATGGCGCAGTACGACATCAAGCGCGTGATGGCGTACTCCACCGTCTCGCAGCTCGGATACATGTTCCTCGGCCTCGGCGTCGGCACGACCTTCGGCGCGGTCTATCACGTCTTCACGCACGCCTTCTTCAAGGCGCTCCTCTTCTTGTGCTGCGGCGCGATCATGCACGGCATGGCGGGACAACTCGACCTCCGCAAGATGTCGGGCCTCCGCAACGTGAAGGGTTTCGGCATCATCAGCTGGACGTTCTTGATCGGCTGCCTCTGCCTCGCAGGCTTCCCGTTCACGGCAGGCTTCTTCTCGAAGGATTCGATCATCGCGCAAGCGTTCGGCAGCGGGAACGATCGATTCGTTCTCCTCGGTTGGATCGCGGTCTTCACCGCGTTCCTCACCGCGTACTACACGTTCCGTGTGTGGTTCCGCGTCTGCGGCGGCCCGACGAAGTACGAGCCGGGTGATGAACTCCATGGTCATGGCGGCGACGATCATGGTCATGGTCAT
Organism: Phycisphaeraceae bacterium; assembly: GCA_040380385.1. GTDB lineage: Bacteria > Planctomycetota > Phycisphaerae > Phycisphaerales > SM1A02 > QWPT01. The sequence goes on from JBEIJG010000057.1 coordinate 10,073, forward strand.
GGTCACGACCATGGACATGGACATGGCGCGGATGATGGTCACGGTCATGGCGGCGAGTGGCACCCCCACGGTCCGCGCCTCGCGATCAATGGCGTGCTGCTCCTGATCTGCCTCGGTGCGATTCTCGCGGCCGTTCCTGCGTACCTCGGCGGACCGCACCAAGAGAACAACTGGGTCATGCAGATGGTGGCGCACTCGTCGGCCGCGGGCGGTATTCCAGCCCACGACCACGGATCCGGCGACGCGCATGCGCACGCGCTGTCCTTCACTGGCATCGCCGATGTCCACACTGCGACGAGCGTCGTCGCGAGCGTTGCTGGCATCCTCGGTATCGCGATCGCCGCGTTCTTCCACCTCTTCAATCGCAAGGCCGCCGACGGACTGCGCCAGACGCTGCTTTCGAACAGCCTCACGCGTTGGCTGCCGATTGCGATGGAGAACAAGTGGTATGTCGACGAGATCTACCACGCGCTTCTTCGCGTTCCAGCGCGCGCACTCGGCCACATCTTTGAGTTCTTCGACAAGAACGTCATCGACGGCGTGTTCGTCGATGGCGGCGCGCGCGTCCCCGCCGGACTCGCACGCGTCTTCCAACCGCTCTACAACGGCGTCCTCCAAGGCTACGCATGGACGATGGCGTTCGGCGTTGCCCTCATCGCAGCGTGGGTCTTCTGGCTCTGGCTGCAGGGCGGCGCCGCCTAAGTCGAGGCGATGCTTGAACGCGCTCCTCCGGGCGTGATCGAGCAGACCTCAAACGCAGACTGCTCACTCTGCGACCAATTCGAAGACGAACACACAGACAAACTCACCGCACTCACCGCACTCCACGTGCAGTTGACATTCGGAACGCACGATGCTTCCAGCCCTTACCTACCTTCTCCTCCTCGTGCCCATCGCGGCTGCAGCCGCCGTGTCGCTCGCTCCCTCGCGGACGGCGAAATGGATCGCGACCTTCGGCAGCCTCGCGGCGTTCGTGGTCTCGCTTGCGTTCGCATGGTCGTTCCCCGGTTGGAGCGATGGTTCGATGCATCCCGCCGAAGCGGGCATCTCGATCATGCCATCGCTTGGCATCTCGCTCACGATGGGCACCGACAGCGTCGGATTGATGCTGATCCTCCTCACGACTTTCCTGATGCCGCTCGCGATGATCGGCTCATTCACCGCGGTGACCGAGCGTGAGAAGGAGTACTACGGTTGGTTCATGCTGCTCGAAGCAGCGATGGTCGGCGTCTTCCTCGCGAAGGACGCGATCATGTTCTACACGGCATACGAGTTCACGCTCGTCC
>JBEIJG010000058.1:0-11353 GCA_040380385.1 Phycisphaeraceae bacterium
CGCGGGTTCGCCCGCGTCCAACTTTTGTTTTCACGGAGGGAAGAAGGCTTGGTCGAATGCGATGTGGTTCGCGTTGATCTGAGTGCGGGCGTCCATGATTGAGCGTACGACGACACTCCCTGCTGTCTCGACTGGCGTCATCGGCGCGGTGCCTGCGTTCGTCCGCCACAATGCTGTTGCGGACTCCGGTTCGGAAACTCAAGTCGTCGAGGGATTGAGCCTAGAGCTCGACACGTCGAACCGGGTATCGCGCACAGCATCAGGCATGTCTCTTGAAGGGCGCGCTGCCGTCGTCCACGATGATTCGGAGCGTCAACGAAGCGAGGCTGGCATCGGGACTAACGCCGCGCCAAGGTCGTTCATCGTAAGCCAGACCGACATCAATTCAGACGTCTTGGAGCTTGTCAACGACGGCACGACGCTTGATGCGCTTGGCTTGGCCACTGTTCTGACGCTTGGATTTCCGCTCAGAAAACGAACGGTCTTTCAAGGTGTTTCGAGAGTGGGACCGGGATGCACGCTCACTCGCATCGGTGGTGGACGTTGGCAGATTTCCGAGTCGATCATCGATGGCACCGGTCGTGCGCCGGCTGCCGACGAAATCTATGAGTTGGCCATGGATGCGGTCAGGCGAACGTGTCGCGCCGATAGACCGCTCATACTTCTAAGCGGCGGCAAAGACTCGCGCCTCATTTTGCTCGCCCTTCGGAAGTTGGGGGTTCGACCGCGGCGCACGCTCACGCTTGGCCGTCCTGACCGGTCGTCCGATGCCAAGACTGCGCGAAGGCTCGCGACACGTTTTGGAGAGCCGATCGAGTTCATTGAGCCTCCTGCATTCGATGCGGCGATCGAACTCTGGCGTCATCGGCGGCAGAACTTCGAGTCGCTTGAGCACGGTTGGTTTGTTCCAGCTGCGCTTCGGGCCCGTGCGCTTGGCGGCACCATCACGGACGGAATCGGAGCCGGGGTTGTGTCGACCGGAACGCTCATGAAGGCCGACGCGGTCGCTCTGTGGAGAAGTGGAAGATTCGATGAGCTCGCCGAGTGGACCGTTGCACATGCGGCGGGCGTTGACGCTGGATTTCTCGAGGCGTGTCGTCGATCGGGTGTCTCGGTTGCGTCGCGCGAAGAGGTTCTGCATGCGCTTGTCGAGTGTCTTCGATCACTGCAAAGCTTCCCGAATCCACTGGGAGCGTTCAGCCTCTTCTACTGGACTGGTCGCGGTATCTCGGCAAGCGCTTTCGGGCTTTTGCCAAGGGAGCGCGTGATGGCACCTTGGTGCGATGACGCGCTCCTTCGACGACTGCTCTGCGTGGATCTTGATCAAGCTCTTGCTCAAGACTGGCGTGACGTGGTGCTCGCGCGGCTAGATTCCACGGGCATTCCGTTCGCCGATGCGGGCTCGTCGCCTCGACCGGCCACGCTTTGGAAACGAGCGGCCGGCGCGGTTGCCTGGCGAGACTTCCAACGAAGACTTCCAAACGAATGGCGTCCGATGACGGAAGAACTCGCCAAGACGCGCGGCGTCCGGCAGACGTTCGGACGTGCCGCGCTTGGCCTGTTGGCGTCGGTCCGGGAGGCCAGCCCTCGATGTGTGCATGATGAGAGCGCACGCCGAAGCGCGTCGGCGTGAGGTGCTCAACGAGCCTGAACGACAGGAGCACGTTCGATGCACCGCAGCAGCAGGAACCGACAGCTCTATTTGGTTCGGCGGTTGGGCTTCTCGCGACCGTGTTCGCTCAGCGACACGCGTGCAGACGAGCCCGTTCAGTGGGGTCCGGTTCAGATCGTCGAGCGATTGCGTCGCATCGACAATCGGTCAGAAACTGATCTATCAGGCAGTTTGGGCGCAAGTGAACGGATACGGGCTGCCGATGACATGACTTCACAGCCCCTCAGAAAGCGTTATGAGCCGACCCATGGAAACCCTTCGTGACACCCGAGAAAGCGGTCGCGGATCGTTCTTGAGGCGCAACTGGGTTCGGGCAATGAGGCTGCTGCGAGCACCCTGGCATCGCTTGAGGTTTCGTCAATTCGGAGCGCGCTCGCGCATCGATTTTCCTGCGCGAGTTGTCGGAGCGAATGTCATCGAGATCGGGAACGGAGTTGTCATTCATCACAACGTCCGGCTTGAGGCCCACTTCACGCGTGAGCGTCAAACCAGAGTCCGTATCGGCGACGGAACCCATATCGCGCCCTACGTTCACATTGGTGGAGCAGGGTCGGTAGAAATCGGTCGCGAGTGTGGCATTGGCAGTTTTTCTTGGATCACCGATCACGACCACGATGCCACAGATCCGCGTCGTTCAGTGGTTGACCATATGCGTGTTGTCATCTCTCCAACAGTGATTGAAGATGGCGTCTACATCGGTGAGCGGGTTGCAGTACTTCGCGGTGTTCGTATCGGCCGAGGAAGCGTGATTGGCACGAACAGTGTGGTGACCCATGACATTCCGCCGTACTCGATTGCCGTGGGGGCTCCAGCGCGCGTCATTCGCACGTTTGATGTTCAAGCTGGCGTTTGGAAATCAATTGACCCCCATTGATTTCCGGCCAGAGCACTCGAAACCATGCGCTCAAAAAGCGTGATGACCGTGTAGTGGCTGGGCCGAGCAGTTTCGCCGAGGTGGGATTGTTCGGGCCAGTTTGGTCATAGTGGTTGCGTCACCTAGGGAAGGTTGATGCGGTGAAGCACTCTGATTTTGCGTTCCACGATCAAAGAAGCGCGCCTCGATTGACGAAACGATCTGTGCTCGTCCCAATTCACCGCTTGCACAGGAGCTTCGCTTTGTTTTACGCTCGCCCCACAACAATCTTGCGCTCTTCAACGTTTTTTGCGGCCTTGGCCATCACAAGTTTCGCTTCCGCACAGACGGTCGCGATTACTGCGAGTGGTTTCTCGCAACATTGGGGAACCTCGAACTCAAGTTACGACCTGAACGGTGATGGAACCGTGGATGGTCAAGATTTGGCGATTTTCCTGCAGGGCGGATCAACGACCGGCGGTGGATCGCAAAGTGGCTCGGGCGGCGAAAGCCAGCAGGGCGGATCCGGAACAGTCGTTTCGAATCTTGACACGCAGGGTGCTGCGACTGTCGCTGCGGCTGGTCCAGCGGCATCAGACTTTCAGACGAACGATGCTGGAACCCAAGGCCAACTTCTCCAGGTCGGATCGGGATTCAACGGTGCGACTGCGATCCCAGGTCCGGTTGGAAATGTCTCTGCAGCGGGCCGTGATGCCCGGGCCATCGCGCGTTGGGACTTCATTCCGTATCGAACCGTTTCTTCGCGAGTGAACGTCGCCGTCGTCGCCTTTCACATGTCGGGCATTGAGCGCGTTTCTTTCAGCGCAAACGGTGGGCCGTGGGTTGACGTGTACGAGATGCAACGCAATCCGCAAACTGGCGTTTGGGAGTACTACGTGACCGTGGATCCATCGACGTGCGCGGATGGGCGGATTGAAGTCCGTGCCATTGCGTGGCCAACAGTTGGGTTGCCTCGTGTGCTTCAAGGTCCGATCGCCGGGGCTGAGCGTCTCGGCGAGCACAGCATGGTGCTTTGGGCAAACGCCGGTGGTTCGCTGCAAGCCCAACAGCGATTTGTCGCAGCCAATGGCAGCGATACAAACGACGGTCGCACGGCGACGACTCCCGTCCGCACGATTGCGAAGGCTGCCGCGTTGCTCTCCGTCGCTCAGGGCGGAAACGCTGGGGGCGGTTTCATCAACATCGCTCCAGGAACGTATGCATGGAATGGTTTCGGTCGCGATGAATTCGGAGCAACGGTTCCCAATCCTGTGACGACGGAACGTTGGCTCACCGTACGACGCACTCCAAACATGGCTGGTGACGTGGTGTTTACATCCGCAGGCGAAGGGGCGCTTCGAACGCGACTTTTGGCTGTGCACGGGATGCGCTTTGAAGCAGCGCAACCGAGTCGCCCGGGAACGGACGCGGGATCGGTCTTGTGGATCTCTCACTGCGATCTGCGCGGCACGGGGCGAGGGGACAGCCGACAGTGGGTTGACACTGGGTTTGCGGGGGGTTTCATAACCCAGACTCGCATCTCGAACTCCGCGAACGGCTGCAATCGAGGCATCCTCGTTCGGGATCTGCACGTCGAGGGAATCGGTAAGGACGGGTTTGTTCAGATTCCACTCGTGCTCAACAGCACTTTGCGTGACGTCATTCGTCCGGATGGCACAACGTGGCACACCGACGTGATGCAATACATGCAAACGAACCTAGCAAACCCGAACCGCAACGTCATCGTTTACGGGTTCAAGGCATTCGATTGCAAGAGTCAGGGTTTCTTTGCTGAGACCGATCCAGGCGCCGGTACCAATCCATGGCGCGACTTCGCTCTCGTGAACTACTTCTCTGAGTTCTCGCAAGGTTCTCGTCACTTCGCCCAGTGGCTTGCGCCGGTCGATCACTTGGTCATTCAGAATTGTTCGTTTGTTGGGGAGCAGTTCATGTTCCGCTCGACCGACGGCGAAGGTGTTCCGCTGACCTACAAGAACGTCGTCGTTCGCGGTTCGTTCTTCACTCGCGCTTCGGTTTGTGCTTCCGCCATGGCCGCGATGACCGCCAACGGCAATCACTTTGGTGACGGCACGACGTTCGGCGCCAACGCCACGGTCGGCGATCCTCGGTTCGTTGACCCTGCGAACAACGACTATCGACCTGGTCCGAATTCGCCGCTCGTGAATCGCTTGAATGAGGCATTGCTCCCTACGGATTCAACCTTGCGTGTCGTCGAAGCTCCCGCGAATATTGGTTCATTCGAGGAGTGACAGGGGGATCGGCGAACCGGAGCCAACATCTTTCGTAGGCCGACCGCGACCAGCCGGAGCATTCCGGCTGGTCGTCTTTCGTAGGATTCGTGCCAGCCGGCGAGAGGAATGGGTTTCAGTTCGACGCACGAGACAGCCGATAAGAATTTGTCGGGCGGGGGACTGTGGAATTCACTGTTCACTGGGGAGCTCTTGGGGCAGACTGCAAACGTGAAGGATGATGAATCCATCTCCTTGTATGATCGGGGTTTGCACCTCAGTATCCGCACAGAGACGCTTCGTCGACTGGCGGTTCGTCTCCGCGATGGATGCGGGGGTCGAGTTCTTTTGAGGACGATTCAGTTGACGGCGAGGATCAACGTGCGAACCCGAGGTGGCCTATGACGGCCATGCTTGCCGGTATGAACGACTTCAACGGGATGAACAACATCCATCCTGTTGGAGCGGTCGCTGTCGCGTTGGCAACGATCGCGATTCTTTCGACTTCGCGAGTGCATGTCCCGGCGGTTTTACTGGCGCTCGCGGCGTTCATCCCATCCACGCAGCGAATCGTCATCGCCGGCGCAGACTTCAACTTCATTCGATTTGTCGTGCTGTTTGGTCTGATCCGAGTCATCGCGAGGGGCGAGTTTCGTTGGCTTCGTTGGAATTGGATCGATACTGCCGTGGTCGTCGGTGCCCTCGCACGTACGGTTTGCTCACCCGTCGCACGGGGATCGCTCAACGACCTGATCAGTTCCGTCGGCTCGAACTTTGAGCTCGTCGGCGCTTACCTGCTCTTTCGCGTGTGTATTCGGAGTCTCGAGGACGTTCGGACGACCGCGCGTTCTGCAGCCTGGATCTGCGCGCTTGCGGTGCCACTCTTCCTTGTCGAGCGCGCCACGGGTCGAAATCTGTTTTCCGTTTTCGGCGGCATCCCGGATATCACAGCAATTCGTGAAGGGCGCATTCGCTGTAGGGGCGCATTTTCACACGCCATTCTCGCGGGCTGTTTCTTTGTGTCGTTCCTTCCACTTTGGATCGGACTGGCTCTCCGCGGCAGGACTCGTGATCGTGCCACCGCGTTGATGGGCATCGTGGGCGGGTTCTTGATCGTCTTCTGTTGCGCATCGAGTACACCGGTCGTCGCGCTGCTGCTCGGAGCGATGGTTTGGCTTGCGTTCCCGGTGCGCGCCCACCTTCGACTCCTTTGGATCACGGCAATCGGCTGCGGCTTCGTTGTTCACTTCCTCATGGAGCGAGGAATTTGGCACCTGATTGGGCGTATCGATCTCGTTGGCGGTAGTACGGGTGTTCACCGCGCACGGCTCATTGAGGCGGCGATTCGTCAGTTCGGTGAGTGGTGGATGTTCGGCACCGCGAGCACTGCGCATTGGGGTTGGGGACTTTTCGATGTCACCAACCAGTTCATTCTTGAAGGGGTTCGTGGCGGCGTTTGGGCGCTGCTTGCGATGGTTGTGGTGCTCATCTTGGGCTACCGGAGCGTCGGCGTGGGGCTTCGTTGGGTTGCGAAGCTGCGGGTCAAACTTGAACGATCTCGGCAGACCACGCAGAGTCGAGATGCGGCACTCGATGAAGCGACGATCTTCGCGATTGGTGCAGTGCTGTGTGCGCAGATGGCGATCTTCCTCGCGGTGAGTTACTTCGGCCAAACGGTCGTGATTTGGCAGCTGGCGATGGCACTCGCAGCGAGTCTGTGCCAAATGACGAGCGACTTCTCTATCGTCGGACGGTCATACGCGTCGAGCCCCACGATGACACCGACGCGGGTGCCCTCTGTTCCATCGGACGGTCGATTGTCGGTTTCGCCGATGCCCGTCCTCTCGAGGGGGTCATCATGCACATGAGTCCACAAACTTCAGTGAGTCGATCGTTGGGACTTGGTGGGCCTACCCGCGCCTTGCTCCTCGCGGGTTCACTCCGAACCGCGCGAGCGGCACCTCTTGCAGCCGCGTTAGGAATTCCCACGGCAGCACTACCGATTGATGGCAAGGCCTGTGTGCTTTCTTGGTGGCTGTGCGAACTGCTGCAACGCGGACTCGCAGATCATGTCTCCGTCGCGATTGCTGATGAAGCAGATCGCATCTTCTATGAGCGAATTGCGGCAGAGTGGGGCTGTGAGCAGCGGTTCTCAGTGTGGGTTGATCGCGCGCCGCATCGTGGTGCGGGCGGCACGGTGCGTGATTACTGCGATGACCAGTCGCAGGCCGGGCTCGAGCGAGGCATTCTCGTCGTTGAGTGTTCGACCTTTGGGGCGTTCGAACTTGGGCACTTCTTGGGCGCCATCGAACCAGCGTCGGAAGCAACGGTGCTTGCCACAGCTGCTGGTCAGCCTTGTGGAGTCATGCACCTCACCGCGAAGGCTGTATCGCGCATCCCAACGATTGGGTACTTCGATCTGAAGGAGCAGTTGCTCCCAGCACTTGCCGCACAGGGTGGCATTGTTCCTGCGATTCAAACGCCGATCGTTCCGCACCGAATCAGCGATCTCCGAAGTTACCTCGCGCTTGTCGCGGGGCAAGCGCAAGGAGCGGCGTTGCCTGCGTCCTCAACTGCGTCCTCAACTGCGTCCTCACCCGCGTCCTCACCCGCGTCCTCAACTGCGTCCTCAACCGTGTCGTCGCTCGTATCAGAATCGGCAGAAATTCAGGGCGGCGCGAATGTCGCGCCTGATGTACTCGTCGGCCGTGGTGTGCAGGTGCATGCGGGAGCGGTGGTCGTGGGATCCGTACTCATGCCCGGCGCGATCGTTGGGCGTGATGCGATCGTGGCGCGCAGCGTCATCCCGCCAGGCTCGCGGGTTCCCGCAGGAGCACGAGTCATCGACGAGGTATTCGCTTCGCTCGGCGAATCTGAAAGGGGGCGTTCGTGATGCAGGCCCGCACTTGGACGTCACGTGATCTCTGGGTTGTCGCTGCACTTGTGCTCGCGAGTGTGGTCGCGTTCTTGCCCGCATGGACTGAACTTGCTCGTGAAATCCTCCGTCGAGAGGACAACGGCTACATCCTCATCGTGCCTTTCGTCGCGTTCTATCTTGGATGGATCCGACGATCACGACTTCGATACATCAGGCGACGAGCGAGCTTTTCTGGCGTTGCGCTCATCGGTGTTGCGGCCCTCTTGGGTTGGATCGGTGCCGAGACGGATACGCGAGTCGCAACGCATCTCTCAGCGATCCTTGCGCTTTTCGCGTGTTTCGTCACTGTGGCAGGCTTCGCGGTTCTCAAACAACTCGCCCCCGTCTTCCTCTGCCTGTTGTTCCTCATTCCAGTTCCTGGCGAGGTAAGGCGCGCGATCGCGGGTCCACTGCAAGAATTCGCGGTGATCGTGACTCACGAAATTCTGACATTGGTCGGGGTACCAAGTGAGCGCCAGGGCATCAGTATTCTCATCGATCAGAAGGAGATTCTGGTTGGTGAAGCATGCGATGGAATGCGCATGGTCTTTGCACTCGCGCTGACATTCTTCGCTTTCGTCTTCAGCATTCCGCTTCGCCCGCAAGCTCGAGCGATCCTCCTGCTCGCGAGTCCGTTTGTCGCTGTGTTCTGCAACATGGTCCGGCTTGTGGCAACAGGCTTTGCCTACGCGTACTCGAGCACGCAGTTCGCGGAAGACTTCCACGACGTGGCAGGCTGGCTGATGCTGCCGCTCGCGATCGTGTTGTTGCAGGGCATCGTGCGATTCATGCGTTGGCTTGATCTACCGGTCTATACGTGGAGGTTCTTACAAGCATGAGCGGTCGAATCGCATTCATTCGGCGACTTCACCGCGCCAACGCCCTCGCGCCGGTGTGTGCTGGGTTGCTCTTTGGATTGATCCTCTTGGGACGTGGTCAATTCGTGGAGAGTGTCGATCGTTCGGAAGCCGATCAACATGTTGCAGCCGTGGGCGAACGCGTCGCGGCGATTCCCTATCGGATCGGTGATTGGGCTGGACGTGATGTCACGCTTCCGGCGGCAGCACTCGAGATCTTGCACTCTTCCGCCGCGTTGTCGCGCAGCTATTCGAATCTTCGAACGGGTGATCAAGCTCGGCTTGCCATCATCTTCTGCGGCGATGTGCGCGATATGCTGGGTCACCATCCTCCAGCCTGTTACCCGGCATCAGGCTGGCGGCCAAGTGCCGGAGACAACGGTCGCAAAGGCGAAACAAGACTGACCATTCGTATTCACGGCGAAGAAGTTGAAGCGAACATCTTCCGTTTCTTCAAGGCGGATCCGTCAGGGGTCGACCGCCAAATCACCATCGTTGGGTTCTTCGCGTTGCCTGGAGTCGGGATGACTCCGGACCCGGCGGTGGTTCGGAGTCGGTCGACCCGACGCGCGGTTTCCTCGCTCGGTGCGGGTCAGGTGCAGGTGCTGCTCGACGGGTTTCCAAGCGAGGAGCGCGCCGTGGAGCTCGCCGAGGATCTCCTAGGCGCTATTCCAGCGTCGACTTTCGAGGTGTTGAAAGGGAATCGAGCCGATGAAAGGCCTGCGCGGTTGAGTCAGGACGAGCGGTCTTCCGAGGCTAGCTCCGGATCGACAGCTGCGGAGCACATTGGAATGGGCTCGGAGAATCAAAGTGGTCCAGCCGGAGGCGAACCGTGAGCGATACCGAACAACCCAGAGCAATCGAGCAGTACAACGGAGTTGCGGTTGTTGAGCCGGAAGCGGCCGCATCCGCCGCGAATCCGCTGCACTTGTTGCAGGATCGTCTCCAGAATCGTTGGAAGTGGGTCATTCTCGCTGGTCTGATCATGGGTCCCGTGTTCGCGGCGATCGCCTATCGGATTGCGCCGGTGAAGTGGGCGTCCGTGGGATACGTCCAACTGGTCTCAGAGCTGAAGCCACTCGTCGATCAGACGATGGACACGGAGCGGATCGACGACTTCGGTTCCTTCGTCTCGACGCGCGCAACATTGATGCGAAGCGATCGCGTGCTCGAGTCCGTTGTGCGTACCGTTCGAAGTGGGAAGCCCGTGCCGAACGCGTCGACAACGGCCGGTCGCGATCCACAAGCAGATATCGCACTGCTTCAGGGCATCATCGGCCGTGTCAACGAAGACTCGGAAGCGGTCGCGTTCCTTCGATCTGGTCTCACAGCGACGGTGCCGAGAGGCTCGAGTTTCATCGAAGTGCGATACGAGTCCTCGGACCCAGCGCTTCCGCCAGCGGTCGTGAATCTTGTCCTCGACAGCTTCATGACGATCTATGGCCCTGACGCCGAGACGGAGCACACTGAGCAGTTGGCGAAGATCCGCAGTCTCGCCACGCAAGTTCGATTACGCCTTGAGAAGTTCGAAGAAGATCGCATGGCGGCACTGAAAGACTCTGAGTTTTTCTCTCCCGACATGGATGCGGTGATCGACGCTCGTCAAGAAAAGATCCAAGTACTCGACAATCGAATCGATGCGGTTGTGGCGCTCCAGAAGAAGATTGAGCGCCAGTATCGCGAGCGAGCTATTGCTGCCGGCAAGGGCGACCCCGCCGAGATTCCTCCGAACGCGATGCTTGAGCCTTCAGCGTTCGAACTTGAGAAGTTGGACACGCGGCTTGTTTCAATCCGTCAGCAGATCGAAGACCAGACGGTGATGCTCCAGCTCGCGAAGGAGAAGTACAAGGACGAGCACCCAGCGCTTCAACGCATTGCTGCGGAACTCTCAACGAAGGAGAGTTTGTTCCGCGCGGCTCGTGAAAGTGCGTTGCGGAGTTGGCGAGAGGGTGCAGGTAGTACGCAGAGCTACGGCGCACTCGAACGTGAGCGACAAGAGTTGCTCGCGGAGAAGCGTGTCGTTGGTGAAGGTATTGAGCGCGCCAATCAGGTTGCCATGCGCATTCTGAAGATTGACCGTGACATCGCCGCCGAGCAGGCGGAACTTGGTCGATTGGGCGAACGTTTGCGTGAGCTCGATCGCGAAGCGGAGAGCATTCGTCGTGGACGTGTCACGATCGTTGAAGGTGCTTCGCGGCGTGGCGCACCCGAGTCGGACAAGCGTGTGCAGCTCGCGGCCGTTGGCTTGGGAGGCGGATTCATTGCGGCTTTTGCAGCGTTCTTCCTGCTTGGTTCCGTCGATCCGCGGGCATACCGAGTGGCACAGTTGCAGCGCGATTCGAAGTCGGGTCGCTGGCTTGGTGTCTTGCCTGATATGTCTGAGGCAAGGAATGATGCTTCGGCGCGTGAACTTGCGTCGAACTGCGTGCACCGAGTGCGAAACAAGATTGAGTCTCGCCGCCAAGATGTTGGTGCGGGCTACGCCATCATGGTGACGAGTCCGTTCCAAGGCGACGGTAAGACAACGGTTGCGGTCGCGTTGGCATGGAGCTACGCCGAGAGCGGTCACCGTACGATTCTTGTGGACTGCGACTTCATCGGTCGCGCGTTGAGTCATCAGTTCAAGCACCTGCACTCCCCGGGTGTCTGTGAAGTCCTTCGCAGAGGTTCGCTTGGAAGTGAAGTCGTGAGCGTTGGAGAGCAACTTTCGTTGCTTCCTGTGGGTGCCGACATCTCATTCAATGCAAGCAATCTTCAGGTCGGCGCACTTCGTCGCTTGTTACGAACTTTGCGAGATCAATTCGA
>JBEIJG010000059.1:0-11322 GCA_040380385.1 Phycisphaeraceae bacterium
CGACTGCAGTTTGAAACATCCGCAAGCGATGGTTCTGGCGCCTGTGTCGCGCTCGATACACGATCTGGCAGTGTCGTCGCGCAATGCGAGCTTGATAGTGATGGAGTAGGAACACTTCGCATCGATCTTCGCGATGCCGATCTTGAGTCGGTCGAGCTGGCACTTCATGTGGCAGGCAATGTGCACATCGCTGAGGGAATTGTGCTGCGATGAACTCGCGCGGTCGGAAGCTCTCCGGAGATTGTGAAGCGCGAGAAAACGCGCAAGACGATTCACAAAAACTCCCGAAAAACGACGCACATTCCGACATGGAGTGTGTCGCATTCGAAGCGCTTTCTGTGGCCGATCCAGCGAAGGCCGTGAGCGTATATGAAACGCTTTGGAAGACACTCATCGAGCAGAACGCTGTCGCCCATGCGGCGCGAGTGACCCGCGCTGCGATTCAATCTCTCGCGCATCTCGGTGAGACCTCGCGCGCTTTGCAACTTGCGGCGCGCGCTCGTCAACTTGCGCTGCGTGACGGTTCGAAACCGGCAACGATCGAAGCTGCGCGGGTACTCGTTGCAGCCATGCATCCACGCGCGAAGCGCGGGAACTTGCGAGGCGCGATGCGCGGTGGATTGCGCGCTGTTCGCGAACTTGAGGCACTCGGAGAAGATGCGCTGGTCGCGCGCGCTGAACTCAACCTCGCGAATGTCGCCAAGGCACTTGGTCAACCGACGCGGGCGGCAGAACTTCTTGAGCGTGTCCTCGCGCGCGGTGCGGCCATCGAAGCCGTTCGCGGTGCTGCGCTCAACGCTCTCGGCGAAGCGCGCGTTCAATCAGGTGCTTTCACGCGCGCTGTGGAAGCGTTTGAAGCAACTGCTCAGTTCTACGATGCGCAAGGCGGTGCGCTGCACTCTGCGCTGGCACGCGGGAATGTCGCGCACACGCTTGCCAAGGCTGGCGATATTGAAGGGGCATTGCGCGCCTTTCGGCGTGCGCGAGAACAGTTTGCACATCTTGGCGCACACGCGGAAGGATGTCGGCTTGCAATCGAAGAAGCAGAATTACTCGAAGATACTGGGCTTCTTGATGATGCAGCTGATTTGATCGACGACGCGCGCATACTTGCGCGACGCCATGATCTTCGTGCTGAACTCGCGCGAACCGCGCTCGTTTCTGGGCGCGTCGAGTTGCTGCGCGGTCAGGCCGTGAAGGCGCGGCCTGCGATCGAGGAAGCGATTTGCGTGGCGTCAGCGATCTCCGACCGTATTACTCTTGTTCACGCACTTGTCGCGAAATCCGGATGTTTGGCTTCGTTGGACGATCTCAGTGGTGCACGCAACGCCGCAACTGAAGCACGCGTACTTGCAGAAACTCCCTACGAACAAGCCATTGCACTCATCGCTGTGGTTGAACGCGATCCGGGTGCTGCAACAGCGCTCTCGTGCGCAGACGAAGCGACGACGCTGGCGCGCACGCTTGGGCTTCCTGCGTTGGAAAGTGAGGCAATGCTGGCGCGCGCTCTTGCCGCGTCGTATGCGCAACGCTTCGATGAGGCGCTTGCCGCCAAGCAACAATCGGTAGCGCTACTCGAGCGCGTTCAAAGTTCGCTCACGGTATCGCGCGTGCGCCGGAGCTTTCTCTCTCATCGCAAGCGCGCGTACACCACACTTGCTGCACAACTTCTTGAACAGCCTGAGACCGCGGCCGATGCGGTCGATGTACTTGAACGTGCGCGTCATCGCGCCATCTTGGATGCGTTGCTCGAACCAACCACTGCATTCCAGATGAACAGGCAAGGCCAGTCTGGTGGGGGCCCCTCTGGTGAGGGCGAGTCTGGTAGGGCCGACCTTGACGCGCACGAAACGCGGGATTGCGTCCTTCAAACTTTGGCTCGCGGACGCAGAGTTGAGGCGCGGCGTGAACTTGATGCGCAAGTCACCGATGCATCAGATGTCGCAAAACGCGCCATGTTTGAATACAAGTTTGATCGACCACGATGTTTGTCACTCGTGTTTTTCGAGCACGATCGTGCGATCAATCTCATCGTGGTGCCCTCAGTTGGCCAACCGATCGTGCAACCGATTGCTGGAGAACGTGCACCGATTTCTACGGCGCAACTCCTCGACTGTATTGGAAAGTTCCGCTTTCAAATCGCGCGCTATCTCGCTGGTCATACTTCCATTCGATCGACGCAGATCGCCCGTGTGCTGTTTGAGGAGATTCGAACACACCTCTTTGGTTCCCTGCAAAGACACGGCGTTTTCTCGACCGAAGACAGTCCTAGCCCACCCAGCGCGTCCTGCGTGATTGTGCCGTGTGCTTCTATCGCTGGACTTCCACTCTGCACACTTTTTCCGAGTGCTCTGTATGCAGCGGTCGCGCCGTCACTTGGTACAGCTGCCTTGCTTGATGCAAACAACGCAGCGGAACACGCGGAGTCGCCCAAGTCACGAACAAACCTTGTAGTGAGTGTGCATGATGATGCAACACCTGGGTTTGCGCGGGAAGGCGCGCGTGTTGCTCGTGCGCTCGGCGCAAACACGCTGCATCTCCGCGGCGAGCAGGCCACGCGCGCACTCTTCCGCGATGCGCTCACCACTGCAGACACTGCACACATCGCATGTCACGGCCTCTTTCCTCCAACCGCGCCAAATCTTGCGGGGCTTCGTCTCTCGGATGGTTGGTTCGGTGCGCATCACGCACATGCACTTGAGCGTGCACCTCGCGAAATGGTGTTGAGTGGCTGTAGCACGGGACTTGCCGCAGACGGTGCGGGCGAACAGTGGTTTGGTCTCATGCGCGGCTTCGCTGCGCGTGGAACAGCGCGCGCACTCGCGAGTCTTTGGCCTGTTGTTGATCGCGATGCCGAAGCGTTCATGGATGCGCTGTACGCAACGCCGACCACCCAATCCAACACACCGATCACAACTCGCGCGATGAAGATCGCGCACGAACAGCTCGCGCAAGGTGCGCATCCTGGCGCTGCTGCTGCGTGGACAGTCATCGGTGGCGCGAGTGCGTTTTTATGACGCCGTGTCGTTGCATTCCGTGAAAGGTCGGGCGCACCAACCTCAAAATGGGAGTCTCTCAATTGCGGCGTCGAGCATGACGCGAATCCGACCCCGGGCGCGTGAGGCGAGCGATCTTTTAAAAGTTGTCGTGAATGGGTGGAAAGCTTCGTACAACCTTGTACTTTCCATGCCCGGGGCCTGCTGCGCAGTCCAACAGTGCCGTCCTTCTGTTGGGCGCAGAAAGCATCGTTCATCGCGTGGCACGACTGCCTGCATCGCGACCACGAGAATGAGAGCTCTGTATGTCGATCTTCTCTTTGACACGCTTCATGCCCATCACACTTCGACAGACTGTCGTGTACGCCGGTGCTGTGGGCGCTGTAGCCGTGTCGGCCGCTGCACACGCCGTCCCCAAGGTCGACGGTTTCGAAGTGCTGCTCGTTGAAGGCTCGGCTGCTGGCGTTCAAGAGTTCGTCAACAACCTCACAGACGCGGAAGTTGCAGTGCTCATCGAGCCGCGACTTGAGCATCTCGGAATCACGCCGCTGCGCTTCACCAATACAGAGGCTGCGCCGCCCAACTACAAAGTTATTGAAGTCGCAATTGACGAAGCGATTCAAGAGTCACTGATCGGTGGCGTTGTTGTTCCTGTGGATCTCGGTATTGGCGGCGGTCAAACGGGCAGCATTTGGGTGAGTGGAATTGGGACGGGCGACCCTGAAGATTTCAATGCAGGGCACTTTGGCTCGCAGTACGGTGTGCAATCGTTGGTGTTGGCTTCCGCACACGGATTCTCAACAGGACGCGGCGTGACGATTGCGGTACTCGATACAGGCGTGTTCGCGCAGGGTCCGCTGCGTCCATTCCTTGTCGATCGCGGCTACGACTGTTTCAGCGCAAAGCCAGTGCTTTCGCAAGCGCCAATCGACGCGCCCGATGGCATCAATAGCGATCTAGAACAGGACACGCTGATCGACGAGTGTGTTGGACACGGCAACTTTGTTGGAAGCCTCATCGCGCTGACCGCACCAGAAGCGAAGCAGTACCACATTCGTTGTGTCGATAGCGACGGCCGAACCGACTCGTACCTCATTGCACAGGCGATCAACGCTGCTATCGAGGCACGCGTGCAGGTTATGAATCTCTCGCTTATGGTCGAAGCGGATTTACCGCACATCCGCTCGTATGTGCAAACGGCACTCGCGAGTGGCATCACGGTGGTTGCGAGCGCTGGGAATCGCGGATCTGAAATGCCGGTGTATCCCGCTGCATATCCCGGCGTGATCAGCGTTGGCGGCTCCAACGCGATTGGGAATTTCGCTGCAGATCTTTCGAATCGCCACGGCTCGGTCTTGGTCACCGCTCCAGCAGAAACACCGTCGAATCCCGTTGGAACTTCTCCCGTCGATGACAAGGCGCTCATCGGTGCTGCGCTTCCAACTCCGCCGTACTATCGCGCATCAAGCGGAACAAGCTTCGCTTCCGCATGGGTTGCAGGTACAGCCGCGCTTATTCGAAGCGCGCATCCGGAGTGGCCGAGCGCAACTGTGCCACTTGCCTCCATTCCCGCGGCAATCGCAAACACGATCGCTCTCAACGCAACGCCCTATACGACCGAGCCGGCGTTCCCCAATCTCAGTGGCAGCGGCGTTGTTCAAGCGCGATCGGTGGTGACGGATGCAGATCAGTCGCTTGTGCCGCGCGCACCTTTCGACATCGTGCCGAGCGGGAAGGGCGGCGCGTACACCATCGATGCTGCAGACCTCGCGGCATTACTTGGCGCTTGGGGCGCGGTTCCGATTGGTCAGATCTCGTATGCAGACCTTGATCATGACGGCACTGTTGGCGCGGGCGATTTGGCGATCTTGCTGTCTCAGTGGACTTCGTGATCGCTTGATCAACGGCAAAATGAATACGACCCGCAGCAGTGCGGGTCGTGTTCATTTTGGTTTGTACGGAAGTGCTCGTGCGTCAATACGCGAGGCAATCTTCGATCGCGCGCGTCACACGATTTGCGTCGGGCAAGTAATCGAGTTCGAGTTTGTAGTACGGCATCGTGGTGTCGAAACCGGCGACACGCTGCACCGGCGCTTCGAGTTCGAGGAAGCACTTCTCCATGATGCGCGCGGCGATTTCACTGCCGAAACCGCAGGTGAGCGGTGCTTCATGCACCACAACGCAACGGCCAGTCTTCTTCACGCTCTCTGCGACGGCGTCCATGTCGAATGGATAAATCGTGCGCAGATCGATGAGTTCGATCGACTTGCCACTCTTCTCAATCGCTTGCATGCACTGGATGACGCTCGCGCCCCAACTCACGATCGTGAGATCCGTGCCCTCACACACAGTGCGGGCCTTGCCAATCGGGAGCGTGTACTCGTCTTCCGGAACTTCTTCACGGAATGCGCGGTAAATGCGCTTCGGCTCGAAGTAAAGCACGGGATCGGGATCGCGCAGCGCGGAGACCAAAAGGCCCTTCGCGTCGTACGGCGAGCTTGGCATCACAACCTTGAGACCAGGCGTGTGCGCGTAAATCGCTTCGGGCGAATCGCTGTGGAGTTCAGGCGCGTGAATGCCGCCGCCGACGGGAATGCGGATCGTCATCGGCACCGTGAAGGCGCCGCGGGTGCGGCTGCGCATGCGCGCTGCGTGCGAGCAGATCTGGTCGTACGCCGGTCCGAGGAAGCCTTCGAATTGAATCTCGGGCACTGGATGCAAGCCACCCATCGCGAGACCAATCGAGAGACCAATGATGCCCGACTCTGCGAGCGGCGTATCGAAGACGCGCTTCTCGCCGAAGCGCTTCTGCAAGCCTTCGGTGACGCGGAAAACGCCGCCGTTCACGCCGATGTCTTCACCGAGAAGAACGATGTCGGGGTTCTTCTCCATCTCCTGAATGAGCGCGAGATTGATCGCTTGGACAAGATTGAGGTTCGCCATGGGGGTCGTCCAACAGTGGATACAGGCTTGCGTTCAGATTTGAATTCGGATTCGCGTTCGGTCGTGCGTTGAGCGTCGCGATTAGTGGTTTGCGTGCGCGGCAGCGGCTTCGGCGTCCATTTGGCGAGCGCGCTCCTGCGCTTCGGGTGGAAGCTGCGAAGGATCTTGGCCAAGCGAGTGCGTGTGCATCGTTTCGCGTTGGACCACGAGATCTTGCGGGGTTTCGGCGTACATCGAATCGAAGAAATCCGCGCGATGTGGCGCGTCGATACCTTCGGCACGCGCGACAGCGGCCGCGTTTTCCTCTTCAACGCGCGCGAGAAGCGCGGTTTCCTTCGCGTCATCCCACAGTTTCTTCGACTTCATGTACTCGCGAATACGAATGATCGGATCGCGGGCCTTCCAAGTCTCAACCTCTTCCTTGTCGCGGTAGCGCGTGGCGTCGTCGGCGGTGGTGTGATCGCCGAGGCGGTACGTGACCATCTCGACAAAGCATGGAAGGCCGGTCGAGCGCGTGTACTCAACCGACTTCTTCATCGTGTACACGGTTGCGAAGAGATCGTTGCCGTCGCACTGAAGGCACGGCATGCCGTACGAAAGGCCGCGTTGCGCAAACGTCGGTGCTGCGCTGTTGATCTTGGACGGCGTCGAAATCGCCCAGAAGTTGTTCTGGCACACGAAGACCACGGGAATCTTCAGGTTCGACGCGAAGTTGCACGCTTCGTGGAAGTCACCTTCGCTCGACGCGCCATCGCCGAAGAACGTGCATGCGATACGATCGAGTCCCTGGTAACGCGCGGCCATCGTGAGGCCCGCCGCGTGCAGCATCTGCGTTCCGAGTGGCACGTAAATCGGTGTCACCCAATGCGGCTTCGGCATCGCGTTGCCGCGTTCGTCGCCCATCCAGTGCAAGAGAATCGCTTCCTTCGGCACACCGCGCCAGAAGAGACCGCAGTTCTCGCGGTAGCAGGTGACCATCCAGTCATCCTTGCGAAGCACGTACGACGCGCCGAGGCTCGTCGCTTCTTGCCCCATGTTCTGTGGGTACGTACCCATACGACCAGAGCGCTGCAAACGGAATGCGACTTGGTCGAGTTGGCGGCAGCCGACCATCGCTTCGTAGAGCTTGACGAGGTCGGCGTCGGGGATCAGACCCTTGCCGAGCTTCTCGTCGAAGTTGCCCTTCTCATCGAGAATCGAGATGCGTTCGATCTTGGCTTCGTATGCAGTGGTGATTGGCATGAGGAGTTCCTCGCGGAAGGCGGCAAGTGTAGCAACGAGGGGGCACGCGACCGTCGCCGCGGGTGCTGCTTGAACGCGTGGGAAATCGGTGCCGCGGGCCGCAAAGCGTCCGCGAACCTCTTACCTGTCACGCCTTCACGCGCCCTGCGACTTCAAACGCCTGTGCCAGATCGGCGATGAGATCCCGCGGATCCTCGAGCCCGATTTGGAAGCGCAAAAGTGGCCCCTCTTCGGTCCACGGCGGTGCGATGCGCGATTGCCGCAAATCGCTCGAAACGACGAGCGACTCGAAGCCACCCCACGAGAAACCCATGCCGAAGTAACGCAGGCTTTCGAGGAACGCCTTGAGATGTTCGCGGAGATGTTCGCGGAGATGTTCGCGGCCAGCCGCGTGCGGCTTGAGGACGCAACCGAAAAGGCCGCTCGAACCCGTGAAATCGCGCCGCCAAATTGCGTGATCTGGATGCGACGGAAGCGCCGGATGAAGAACGCGCGCGACTTCCGCGCGCGATTCGAGCCAACGCGCGACTTCGAGCGCACTCGCTTCGTGTCGCTTCAAACGCACTTCGAGTGAGCGCATGCCGCGCAGGCACGTCGCGCAATCGTCGGGATGCGCGTAGTGCCCGTGCGCCTCCGCGTGATGCTTGAGATTCGCCCAGTGCGCTTCGTCGCGCGCAACGACGGCACCGAGCAAAATGTCGCTGTTTCCCGATTGGTACTTGGTGAGCGCGTGAATCACGAGATCAACGCCGTGCTCGATCGGACGCATGAAAAGCGGCGTTGCCCACGTGTTGTCGATCGCGGTGACGACGCCGCGCTCACGGCATACGCGCGCGATCGCAGGCACATCTTGGATTTCGAAGGTGAGCGATCCAGGCGACTCAAGCAGCGCAAATCGCGTGTTTGCGCGGAAATGCCGAGCGATTTCGGCGCCTACGCGCGGGTTGTAGAACTCAGTTTCCACACCCATGCGCGGCAAAATCGTCTTCGCGAGATGTCGCGTCGGACCGTAACAACTGTCGGTGAAGAGCGCGTGATCGCCCGCGGCAAGATTGGCGAGCAGCGGCAAACTCACCGCGGCAAGCCCGCTTTCCACGACGACGGCACCAGCACCGCCATCGAGATGCGCGCAGAGTCGTTCGAGTTCGCGCGAATTCGGATTGCCGATGAGTCCGTAGGTGTACGCGCCACGCCGCGTATCGACGCGCATCGCGCCTTCGAGATCATCGAGCGTCTTGAAAAGTACTGTGGAACCGCGGTGAATTGGCGTGTTCACAAATCCGTGATGCGCGAACGGTGCGCGCGTTTCGTGCGCGAGGCGCGTTCCGATTCCGCGCGTCTCGCTCATTCCGTGGGCCTCACCGGTTGTTTCGTCTGGTGTGTGCATGAGCGAGCAACGTAGCGTGCAACGAACCTCAACGCAGCGTGCCCACGGCGACTGCGGCACATCACTCGCATGCGGACGCGCACGCAAACAACAACACGATCACGCCCCGTTTGCACGCACTCCGAGCGTTCGATGGATGCGCCGTGTCGCGTCCGACTTATTCAACGTGTAGAAGTGAATGCCCGCGATGTTTTTATCGAGAAGATCGCGGCATTGCTCGGTTGCCCAGTGAATACCGACATTTTCGATTGCTTCCGCGTTGCCGCGGCAACGATCGATCGCCTTCAAAAGGCTCGCGGGGAAACGCGTTCCCGCCGCAAGATCAGCCATCCGACGCAGTCCGGTCGCGCTTGTCACGGGCATGATGCCCGCGATAATCGGTACGCGGATTCGTGCGAGATCGCAGCGCGCGCGCCAGTCGTGAAACGCGTCGTTGTCGAAGAACAGTTGCGTGACGATGTAGTCGGCGCCCGCGTCGACCTTCGCCTTGAGATGCTCGATTTGCACGAGCGTGTTCGGTGTTTCTGGATGGCCTTCAGGGAAGCCGGCCACGCCAATCCCGAAGCCTCGTCCGTCATTCACACCGAGCCGCTCACCCTCGCGACGAATAAACGCGACGAGATCGGCTGCTTGCTGAAAATCCCCGAGCGCGAGAATGCGCGCACCTGCGGGCGGATCGCCGCGCAGCGCGAGGATGTTTCCAACACCTGCCGCCGCGTACATCTCAAGGATGCGACGGATTTCATCCTTCGTATGGCCAAAGCAGGTCAGGTGCGGAACAGGCTCGAGGCTCGTCTCGCGCCGAAGCCGCACGACGAGGCGGTGCGTGTTGTCACGCGTCGAACCACCGGCGCCGTACGTCACCGAGACAAAACTCGGCGCGAGCGGCTCGAACTCAGCGATCGAACGGTAGAGCGCCTCGAAGCCGGAGTCGGTCTTCGGAGGGAAGAACTCGAAACTCAGCGACGTCGTGTCACCCGAGAGGATGTCCGCGATGTGCATTCGCGGAGGGTAGCGAAGGCTCTCGATCTCGACCAATCGCCTGTCGCGCACGTGACCCTCTTCGACATCCCACGCTGAACTCGTACTATGGCCCTGTGCCTGAGAAGAAGCCCATCCCCCGGCCCGCCGCTCGTCGGTTGAGCCTCTATTTGCGCGAACTCTCGTCGCGCCTCGAGCAGGGGGAGGAGACGGTGAGTTCGAAGGCGCTTGGTCGTTCGCTTGGCTTGACCGACGCACAGGTGCGCAAAGACTTGGCGATTTGCGGGCAACTCGGGCATCCTGGCCGCGGCTACACGATCTCGGATTTGGTGGGAAGTCTGCGCAAAATCATGGGCCGCGACCGCGATTGGCGCGTCTGCGTTGTTGGCGCGGGCAACATCGGTCGCGCATTGGTTTCGTACGACCGTTTCCGCCGCGAGGGCTTTGAAATCGTCGCGGTCTTCGATGCAAACCCAGCGGTCGCTGGGCGCGAGGTTGGCGGGCTGCGCGTGCAACCGATGCGCGATCTTTCGACAACGGTCGCCGCCGAGCGGATCAACCTCGGCATCGTGGCGGTCCCGCGTGAGTCGGCGCAGCAGGTTGCTGACGCGTTGGTCGCCGCGGGCGTGCGGGGGATTCTCAACTTTGCGCCGCGCCGGATCGAGGTGCGCGAGGGCATCGGTATCGTCAGCGTCGACTTCACTGTTGCGCTCGAACAACTCGCCTTCCAAACCGCGACTGGCCTCGATCTTTCGTTCGAAGACGGTCATCACGCCGACGAACCAACCGATGGAGACGCACCGACCAGTGTTTGAGCGCCGTTCGACCAATCTTGCGGCGGTTGTGAGACTCGCGGCGCTCCGCGCGCCGACTGTCGCGCTGCTCGTCACACTGCTCGGGGGCACGACAGGTTGTCGCGGTCGCGTGCTCGCGCCGAACGCGAATGACGGACTCCGTGCTGAACTCGTCGAGCGGACTTCGGAACGCGACGCAGCGCGCGCGCGGGTGTCGGAACTCGAGAGCGAAGTCGCGGGGCTGACCGCACGGCTTTCCGCGAAAGACGCGGCTCGAACTCCCGCCGAGCAAGGAAACGGTGGCGGCCAAACTGCGGCGCAACTTGCGGAAATCGCGTCATTGCGCGCGGAAGCGGCTGCGGCGACCCCCGCACTTGCATCGATCGCGATCTCCTCGCTTTCGAATGCGAAGGTCACCAGTGCGGCGGTCGCAACAGGCTCGGCAGCGGGGGAAGGACTCCTGACCCTCATCGTCGTCCCGTCGGACGGCCTCGGCCGCTTCATCCAGATCGCCGGATGGCTCGATCTTTCCGCGACGGTGCTTGTCCCTGGCGCAGCACCCGCGCCCGCGCTTGCAACCCGCGTGGGCCCGAACGCACTCCGCAGCTGTTACCGATCAGGATTCCTCGGAACCCACTACACCGTCGAACAGCCGATTCGTTGGACGGGTGAGGGCGCGCCTCGCGCGGTCTCGGTTGCGATTGAATTCGTCGACCCCGCGACGGGGCGGCGGTTTCCGGCGACGGCCACCGTGCCTTTCGTCCCCACAACAAATCAGAACCGCGCAACAAGTCAGAACCGCATATCGACTCAGAATCGCGCACCCGACAGCGCGGCTCGCGATCAGTAGGATGCCACCATGACCGCGCGTGCATGCTGCAAACCCTGCTCCTCCGATCGACGTCCGCGCGTTTCACCACGCGTGTCTGTGCGTGTGACGATCGCGGCGCTGTCGGCTCTCGCGGCGGCACTCGGAAGC
>JBEIJG010000060.1:0-11199 GCA_040380385.1 Phycisphaeraceae bacterium
AGTTGAAGAAGCGGTCACCGCACAGCAACTGTTGGTAGAAGCGGCGCAATTGCGGCTTGAGCAAATGGCGAAGCCACTTCGTGCTCGCGGATGCAATATCGTGATCGTCGCGAAGATAGGTTCGGCCATCGACGTGATCGAAAGCGAAGTGGCACGGTTTGACCCAGCGAAGAGCCAAGTCGTCGTCGTCATGGGTGATCGCGGTCTTTCAGCAATTCGTCGTACGCTTCTTGGCAGTGTTGCGGACGGAGCGCTTCGTCGATTGCGCTGTCCCGTCGTCGTCGTGCATGAGAACGACGAGTTGAGCGATCGTCTTCGCGTGGTGATTGGATACGGGTTCGACAGCGATAGTCTCGGTGCGTTGGGGACATTTCTTGCGCTCTTCGGCCACGGCAGATTTTTGCCGCGTGTCGAGTTGGTGCATGTCCTGCCCGAGTACGAATGGGTGGAGGGCACCGAAGTTCCGCTGCTTCGTACACCACCCATGGATGATGTAGTGCAGCTTCGTGCAGAGGAACTCCACGCGGTCGCCGAAGCCCTTCGAAAGCTGGGAGTGGATGCCACGTCGACGGTCTTGCGCGGCGAGCCCGCGCGCGCTCTCTTGCAGCGAGCAACAGAGACGCGAGCAGATCTTCTCGTCGCGGGTCGGCGGCCGCGTCGCGCACTCGAACGACTCATGTTCGGCAGTGTCGCCGAAGGTGTGACACATCGCGGAAAATGCGCAGTACTGACGGCATGCGCTGCGCCGGTGACATCGCGTCCTGCGACCCGCGCAGTGATTCTCACCTGATTTTCGGTCGCGGCGTAGGTGCCGACACGCAGGAGTCGCGGAACGCTCCCCGTGGAGATGCGTCTTTCTTCTGCCATCAATGACGTCTCTGAGGCGATGGGCCTTGGGAAATGCCTTGGGCCGAGTGCGGCCTTGGAAACACTTTGAAAGGAGCAGAAAATGTCGACGATCACGATGAAGAGCGATGCGCAAATCAAGAGCGATGTGCTGAACGAGTTGAAGTGGGACTCGCGGATCAATGAAACCGAAGTCGGGGTCACTGTGCGCGACGGCGTGGTGACGCTCGTCGGAACAGTCGATGTCTACGCAAAGAAGATCGCTGCGCGCGAAGCAGCGCATCGCGTGATGGGTGTCCTCGACGTCGTCGATGAAATGCAGGTGAAAATCTCGGGTATCGGTGCGCGCACGGATACCGATATCGCGCGCGCTGTCCGTGAGGCGTTGGAGTGGGATGCCTTTGTTCCAGACAAGGACATTCGCTCAACCGTCTCGATGGGCATCGTCACGCTTGAAGGTGGTGTGGCAACGTGGGCGCAGCGAGCAGATGCTGAGCGCGCAGTGCGTTGCCTGACTGGGGTGCGTGGCGTGATCAATCAAGTGACGGTCACGGCGAAGCCGTTGGATCCGATCAAGATCAAGAACGAGATCGAGGAAGCACTTCAACGACAGGCGGAGCGTGAGGCGCGACGCATTGCACTGAGCGTGAAAGATGGCGTTGTGACGCTGACGGGTCGAATTCGTTCGTGGGCAGAGAAGAACGCGATCGATCGAGTCGTTGGCTTTGCGCCAGGCGTGCGACGCGGGGACGATCGACTCACGGTTGATCCGTACGAGTGAGCCACTCACGGTGCGCTTATTCATCGAGGCCGCCCGCTTCGCGTGGATCGGCTTGAAAGCCGCAAAAACCTTGTACATCAGCACTCGATGCGGTGGTCGCGTTGTGTGTGGATATGAATTTGGAAGACGTGTTTGACACGAGAAGGAGTAATCAGAAATGAACCTCTCACTTTGGAATCGCAATCCGATGCTCGAAGAGTTCTCGCGCACGCGCGACGAACTTGATCGTGCGATGCTTCGCTTCTTTGGCACACAAAATCTTCCCGCGACAGGATTGAGCGCGATGCTGCCCTTCGGACGCATGGAAGGTTTTGCGCCACTCGTCGACGTTGGTGAGACAGATGACGAAGTCACGGTTCGCGCTGAGGTTCCTGGTGTTTCATCACGCGATCTCGATGTCACAATCGAGGGAAACACCCTCAACATCTCGGGAAAGAAAGAGGAGAAGGAAGAGTTTGAGGGCGAGAACAGTTACCGCTGCGAAAGACGCTTCGGAGCGTTTCGTCGTTCGATTGAGCTTCCGGAGTCGGTGGACCCGGATCGCGTGAATGCGGAGTTCCTAGACGGCGTGGTCACAGTGCGCGTGGCGAAAAAGCCAGGCCAGCGTGCCCGTCGTGTTGAACTGAAGCCTGTGACTCGTCGCGTCACCGTGCCCGGTTGACCTAGGACGCACCAGACTGTTTGAAAGCGTTTTGACTGCAAACAACCACTCGACAAGGAGTTTTTATGGCGATATCCATCGTAAGCCAACCGATGAACTCATTGCGCGATCTCATGATCGCGCAGCTCAACGAGCTCTATGCATCGGAAGTGCACTCAGAATCGGTGATTGCGAAGATCCAGAGTGCTGCGGCATCTCCGAAGCTTTCCGAGGCGCTTCGCAGCCACTTGGCAGAGACGAAGGTGCACATTGCGCGTCTCGATCGAGTCTTCGGAGAAGTTGGAACGAAGCCGAAGAAGTCGGAATCTCATGGCTCAAAGGGCATTCTCGACGATTGCGCGACGATCGCGTCGAAGTCGAAGGTAGAGCCGCATGTTCGTGATGCAGCGATCATCGCAACGATGCAGCGTCTCGAACACGACGAGATCGCGAGTTATGGCTGTGTGCGGACTTGGGCAAATCTCCTCGGGCATCAAACTGCAGCGGCGGAGTTGATGAAGACGCTGACCGAAGAGCGGCGTTTCGACGAAGCGCTCTCCCGACTTGCGGAGACGCTCAATCAAGGGGCTCTCGAGCCGATGACCGCGGGCTCGCGGTAGAAATTCACGCAGGAAACCTGCGTTTGAAACCCATGCGGGAGAATCCAACCGCGCTGGACGATGCATTCGTTCAGCGCGGTTGCTTTTCATATGTGGCGAGTTCGCTCGCGGAGGAATGGAGCACGGTGCGACGTGTCGCGGTGTGTGCGGGCTTTACAGATGAGTGCGAGCCTGTACAGTCATCGGAACGCAAGTGTCCCGCGCATCGCAAGAAGAACGCGGGCCTTCCACTCAAGCGAAGGCCCGCGCGACGGTGTGTTTGATGCGTGTGTTTGATGCGTGTGTCTGAAGAGAGTGTCTGAGTGTCTTGGCTGATTCGTTCGTCTGGCTGGTCGAACGACGTGCGCGAGCGCGTTTCACAGTCCGAACGGATAGGTATCTGGAATCGCATCAACACCAGCTTGAGCTCGCGCGGCCTCTGACTCGTACTCGCCTGTCGGCGGAGCGTCCGTTGGCATCACTGCGGTCGTTCGATCGATCCAAATGTACTCGTCGAATTGCGCTGGAAGAGTTGCCTCAAAGTAGTGGCTCACGAGTTCTGTTTCGGGCCGGTAGACCACGCCAATGGCTCGTTCCAATCGTGGATGGAGCAACTCGGTACGAGCGGGCAACGCATGTGCAGCCCTGAGTGGCAGGAAGAACGCGTTCGATGGTGCGGGAAGCATTCGACATGCTTCGTGGAGGATGCGCTCGTAACTATCTTCATGTGAAGGACGGATCTCCTTCACTTCCATGGGTGCATCCCAGTTGGTTGCCGCGGCGACGGTACCTTGGTCGGTTCCGAAGCCGATGAGATACGCCTGATTTCCAAATCGTTCACGGACCAGTTGGCCGAGATTGATTTCGCCGTGCGCGCCCATCTCGGTGGCTGCTGCATTTCCCACGTGGGAGTTGTGTGCCCAAATGACAGCACGCGTGTCAGAACCGCGATGTTCGAGCAGCGCCATGAGCGTTTCGAACATGTGCCTGTCGCGAATGTTCCAAGACTCCCGACTGCTTCGGTACATCGCGCGGTAGTACTTTTCGGCCTCGCCGACCACCGTCGCGCTGCGTGCCGCATCAAAGAAGGCATCGCCATCATCACGCGAGTAGCGAAGTCGCTCTTCAAGCAGTGATTTGAGCGTCGCAACCGCCTCAGTCTCACAGGTCGGCGCGAGTCCGACCGCAGCGGCGCGACCCCAGACGCTTGGATCGCGCTCCCATGGTGAGAAGCACGCGTACCGTTCGCGTGCCTGCTCCGCAGCGAACGGATCCACGCGGGCGAGATAGTCGATGACGGCGCCAATCGAATTGTTGAGGCCATACACATCGAGCCCATGGATCCCGGCGCGAGCGGCCGGATCAAGCGTTGCATTTCTGCGCGCGAGCCACGAAACAAACTCTTGCATCTCTGCGTTTCGCCACATCCAGGTTGGAAAGCGCGCATACATGGGCTCACGTAATGGGCTTGCGGGACGCTTGCGCACCGTGCGGTCGACGGCTGCGGTATCAGGCCAATCGGCCTCGATACCGATCACTTTGAATCCTGCACGCGCGACGAGCGCCGCGGTGATCCGGGCACGAAGGCGATAGAACTCGCTGGTGCCATGCGTCGATTCGCCGATGAGCACGATGCGTGACTGTCCGATGCGTTTCAGGA
This sequence comes from Phycisphaeraceae bacterium, assembly GCA_040380385.1. Lineage (GTDB taxonomy): Bacteria > Planctomycetota > Phycisphaerae > Phycisphaerales > SM1A02 > QWPT01. The sequence goes on from JBEIJG010000060.1 coordinate 4,527, forward strand.
TCGGATCGAGCGGCGCGTGTCGAACGTCGCTGAATGGTTCACACGCATCCGCGATGACCCGTGCGATTCTTGCACGGTCGCGGCTGCCGAGACGAAGGTCGAGCGACGAACGTCGCATCGCAACGGCTGCGCCCTCGGAAGTCCAACCCTCCGTCCCGACGAGCGGGACGAATTGCACATGTCCGAGTGATCTTCGGTCAAAGTGATGATCTGCGGTTTTTTCAATGACCACGAGCTCCTGAGAGCGAGCATCGTGCCCAACAGGAATGACGAGTCGTCCGCCAATGGCGAGTTGCGCGAGGAGCGAAGGCGGTACTTCCGGCGCACCCGCCGACACGATGATGGCATCGAAAGGCGCATGATCGGCTGCTCCGAGCGTTCCGTCGCCCTGTATCACCGAGACGTTCGCACGATCAAGCGCTTCAAGTCGCGCTTGTGCCAATGCGACCAGTGAGGGAAACCGCTCAATCGCGAGGACTTCTTTCGCGAGCAGCGACATGACAGCGGCGGCATAGCCGCTGCCGGCACCGATCTCGAGTACGCGGTCGCTTGACTTGATGTGCGCCGCTTCAAGCATGAGCCCGACGATGTACGGCTGCGAAATCGTCTGGCCCTCTTCGATCGGAAGTGGCGCATCTTCGTACGCGAGATCGGCGAGTCGTGATGGAACGAATCGATCGCGAGGTGTATCGCGCATCGCTTGAAGAACGCGAGGATCTTCAACACCGCGCGCACGAACTTGCCGCTCGACCATCTGATTTCGCATGCGGGTTCGCGCATCATCGGTCGTTGTGCTCATCGCTCGACCTCTGGGCGAATGACGCGAGACTGCGCCTCAGTGCGCATAGATTGGGCGAGAAGACGGACAGTTGGGTGTGCTGCCAATTCGTTTGTGCGCAATGTCGTGAATTCCCCGCGATAGAGCGCGATTCCATCGGTGAGCGGCCCGAGCGCGTCACGCAGATGGCCCAAGAAACGTGGCGCAGCGAAGACCGCGAGCGGCTCGGTCGGTGCAGTCTGTTTCGCTTGATGGAGCCAATCGGAAACTTCGCGCGCAAATCGACGCATCAGTTCTTCGGGCTCGTGTCCGATTGATGCCGGTCGCTGCACGGCGTTCGCGCTCGGGCCGCGTCCAAGTTCGTCCGGGCGATGCGATTGGTGGAACGATTCCCAACGCGAGCGCATGCTGCCAACCAGAACGAGATGAAGCCGTCCACGGGTATCAAGTGATCCCGCATAGAGCGACGCAGTACGTGCATCAGTGGTCGCGATCCGAATCGCAGTCAATCCTGCCGTTGACCATGGCGCCATGCGTTCGAGCGCGATGGAGCGTTCGTCGAGGAATGGCTTTGCTGCAGCGGCTTCCGTGGGAACGGTCGTCGCGTGTGAAGTATCAAAATCTTGGTCCATATGAAACACCTGATCCATGTCCATCTCCTCCTGCAACGAAACGACGCCTCGAGCACATCAATCCAATCGATGTGCTTCCGATGGCGCGATAGGGGTTTTGTCTGTATCGCCCAAAATGTGAGCCAAGTGCGCGGCGGCTTCCATGCGGTTCAGTACGAGATTTCCACCACAACGACGCGTGAGTTCGCGAGCGATCGCATCGACGATCGCTTCCGTTGGATCGAACGCTTTCGTTGGATCCCGAAGCGGTGTAATCACAAGTTCGCGCGCACAAGTAGAAAGCGATGCGTTGGGATTTGCGATTCGTTCATCGAGTGAACTCGGAGCTTCGTGCCTTGCCGCGGGCTGTGACGCGAAGACCTTCGATGTCGAAACTGTCGACAGTCCGAACTGCGACGTCATGGTTTCTGGCGTTGAGACTTGAGGCATGCTGCTCTCCCGACCGCATGCGAAGGATCGCGCGGCTTCATGCGTATGTTGGTCGCAACATTTGCAAAGAACAGGCGGAAAGTTGCGCGCTTGAGTTCCAGTAAAAACAAAAAGATTGAAAAACATCTTGAGAATAAAGAGGGGAAAAGTCCCTACGGATGACGGAATGCAAAGCAAGGCAGTGTGACCTACCTTCGCAGACATGGAGGAATCCGAAGACATCACGCCGAACAAATGCGGCGACTCGCTTGCGAAGAAGTGCTGCGCAGAGCGTGACGTGGAGGCGCGAGGGACGATTTGGTTCGCGAGAGGGGAACGGGCTAGCGACGTGCAGGTTGCAATCGGTCGTGTGCACCTCGATGAGCTCATTCAAGCGGAGCGATGCGAGGATGACCAGGAATTCCTCGCGATTGCGCTCCGCGTGATGTCCGAGCAGCTTGGTGCAAAGTCAGCAGTTGCGGTTCTTCGACCACCGTTTGATGCAGGCGCTTCGATTGTCGTGCCGTTTCAACTTGACGCGTCTCTCGCGGGGGCGTTTTTGAGCGATCTCACCGGCAATTTTGACTGCGCGGTCGGTGATGTGCCAGTGCTCGTTCCTCTCGCGGAAGATCCGTGTATTGAGGGAACGCTGCTTTACGGACTCCTTGAACAAGCGGGCATTTCTGCCAGTCTTGTCTATCCACTCATGAGGAATGAGCGTGAAGTCATCGGCTGGGCTCGCTTCCTCTTCGAGCGATCGAAGATGCCCCAACTGATGCCCATTCTTGCAGGGCAATATGTGATTTGCCGGATGATGTTGACCCTTGAGCGCATTTGGTTGATGCGACATGCAGAGTCGACATCAGCGCAACTTCGAGCGGTCTTCAATGGCGCTCTCGATGCGATGTTGCTTGTCAATGATGAAGACACGGTGATCTCAGCGAATCCTGCGACGCATCGCATGTTTGGCTATGCGCATGGCAGCCTTGTTGGGATTGCTGTTTCGCGGTTGTTACCTGAGTTCGCGCGCGAAGAGTTTGCACGAATGCGGCGATCCACCGATGGGTTTCTTCGGGAGGTTGAAGCGATTCGGCGTGATCGTTCTCGATTTCAAGGTGAGTGTTCCGTGAGTCGGATTGAGTTCGGTGCTGCGCGCGTTCTCGTGATCCGTGATGTTTCAGAGCGTCGGCTTGCGGAGAATCGATTGCGCGAAGCGGATCGCCTTGCGATGATCGGAACGCTCGCAGCGGGGCTTGGGCACGATATGAACAACGTGCTCTTTCCGATTCGCGCGCACATCAATGCGTTGGAACAGCTCGGCCTGCGCGCGAGCGCGAATCGTCGACGTGCCCATATCGCGGAACTTCGAGGTGGTGTGTGTTACCTCCAGCACCTCGCCGATGCGCTTCACTATCTCGCGATGGATCCTGAATCGGAAACGGATGAAACCGCCGCGACGGACATCGGGATCTGGTGGACGCAGGCAGGACCGTTGCTCTCTAAATCACTGCATCGCGCGGCAACGCTTGATGTCGTGCTCGATCCTGGACTTCCTCCAATCGCTACTCCGCCACACGCGTTGACGCGTGCGGTGCTCAATCTGTTGGTCAACGCGCGCGAAGCGATGCCTGCAGCGCGACCCGCAGGAGATTGCGTCGTTCGCATCGAAGCCCGTCGAGGCGACGTTCCTGAACAAGTCGTGCTCGAGGTCCGTGACAACGGGGTTGGTATGAGTCCGGAGACTCGGCGACGGGCACTCGAGTTGTTTTTCACGACAAAGACTCGCGGACTCGGAACGGGACTTGGTCTTCCGCTCGTTCGCGGCGTGATGGATCGGGCGGGCGGTTCGCTTGAGATTGACTCGGTACCGACGGAAGGAACCACGATTCGGCTTTGCTTTCCAGTGGCAAAGCATGCGCGCGATGGCGCGGCGCCTTTGGCTTTGCTGAAGGGGCTCGACGGTCGTACCGCGGCGATGGTTGGTGCAATGCTCGCGAGGCGTGGTGTTGAGGTTGTCACCGAGACATCCCCGTCTGATTGCGCGATCTGCGTTGTTGGGGCCGAGTCTGTCGATGCGCGCGTCTTGGCACTTTGGGCGCGAGAGCGACCGGCTGAACAGATCGTCGTGGTCGGGCGACTGAAGTTTCCGTCTCTTCCGTTTGAGGTGACGGCCGTACACGATCCGCGTGAGCTTCATGCATTTGAAGCAGCGTTGGATCACGCACTTGGAACAGTTCATGTTGAATCTTTGGTGCGTGAAGCGTCCTCTCCGTGATGTCAACGAGTTTCATAAACACAAAATCGCGCACGGGCTCGTGGTCTGTTGCGACGAATCGAAAAGTCAGACGCGGTGGGTTAAGAATGAGCGTCTGAAGTGGGTGAGAAAAACAGAGTTCAAGAAAGGTCGGTTTCTATGCAAGGCTCCACAATCGCGGCACCGTCTTCACAAGCGGTCACTTCGGATCGAAACATCGATGAAACGTCTGGTCGACGGGTGATCGCGCGTCGCCGCGCCGTCGATGCACCGCCATCCCAGGCACTGACGCGCGATACGTCGAAGGCGCCGGTGCGAGTGCTCTGCGTGGACGATCACGTTGTACTTGTTGAAGGCTTGAAAGCGCAGTTTGGTATCGACGGTCAACTCCGCTGCGTGGCAAGTCTTGAGAGTGCTGAGCATGTGATCGACGCTGTTGCCGAGCATCGTCCGGACGTCGTCGTCTTCGATATTGAAATGCCTGGGCCGGATGTCTTCGAAGTGGCCGATCGGCTTCACCATCTGCATCCCGAGGTTCGTTTCATCTTCCTCAGTGCGCACATTCGTGATGGATTCCTCGCGTCGGCGTATCGCTGCGGGGGAAGCGGCTATTTCGCAAAGGGCGACGATCTTGAGGAGATCGTCGAAGGTTTGAAGCGTGTGGCGCGTTGTGCGGAAGGGACGTTCGTCATGGGTTCGAAGGTCCGCGCACGGTGTCAGCCGCCGAAAGTGCGCGCCTCGCGACAAGGGGCCGTTGGAGCACGACAGGTGGTGCAATCTGGGCCGCCCGCAACATTGCTCGATCTCTTGACCCAGCGCGAACTCGAAGTATTGCGACTCATCGGAAAGGGGCTTTCGCGCGGTGAAATTGGTGAAGAACTCGCGCGTAGTCCAAAGACCGTGGACGGACATCAAGAACGCATCATGAAAAAGTTGCGCGTTGAAACGCGTGCGGAGTTGATGCGATTTGCCATTCGCGAAGGACTGGCACAAGCGTAATGACGTCGGGTTGTTCGTCTGTGGAGTATTCGGCGTCGAAGGATGATTCGGAGACGCGGTAGGGGGAAATGTTGCGGCGGGATTTTGTCGCGATTCAATCGCGAGTGCTCGACAGCGAGCGCTCGCGGTTGTCTTTTTGCACGGTCTCTCTAGGCTCGCGCGACGGTTTGTGTAGCCATCGAACTCGAACGCGGCGACGCCGCAGAACGGAGGGAAAAATGTTGAGTTTGTTCGCAGGAGTTCTCGTGATGCCGTTGGGAACGCTCGTCTCCGCAGCGCCGTCGGTTGCCGCGGAGCATGTTGTCGGCGCAGCGGAGTTGCGTGCCGCGACGACCGCACAGGAAGCAACGAAGGAGTCGACGAAAGAGTCGAAGAAGGATCAAGCCACACGTGATCGAACTCAAGATCGGGGTCGTGAACACTCGAATGCGAGCGAGGAAGACGCCACCGATCGCGCTGTGCAACATGTCCCGCGACATGACATCGGTCTGATCGACGACATTCCCGACGCGTGCTGGGAAGACCTTCGAAAGAAACGCGTGTACTTCGCACACGGACCTGTGGGGAAGGAACTGTTGGTCGGATTTCATGCAATCCTCGACGAACGTCCTTCGATGGACTTGAAAGTCATTGCATACGGGGAGGCGCCATCAAAGCCACAGGCAGGCAATGCTGTTTCTCCGCCGCCATTCGGAACGCCTGCGATTGTGGAGGGGCCGACGGGAGCGGACGGTGATCCAATGTCGAAGATCGATCGGTTCGTCGCGAAGCTTCGATCGAAGGAAGGTCAGAATGTCGATGTGGCAGTGCTACTGCTTTCGGCCGAAGATTTCACGCGCGAGACCAATGTTGAGTCGCTGCACCAGCATTACGTCGACACGATGCGCTCGCTTTCGGGAGAACGACCAAGCTTGCGCATTGTGCACAGCACAATTCCATTGGCGGTGCCTGACCACGGAGTGACGGCGCGTATGAAGAAGTTTGTGGGGCGCGGTGCAGACCAACTGAATGCTCAACGCGGGCGATTCAACGATCTGCTTCGAGCAGAATTTGGTCGCGAGGCCATCTTCGATATCGCGCAGGCAGAGAGTGAGCGTATGGACGGGAAGTCATGCAGCGTGCTCGTTGGGAGTGTTCGTTGGCCCGCACTGGCTCCTGAGCACGCCGATGAACGTGGTCATCTCAATGATGAAGGGCGTATCGCCATCGCGCGTGAGTTCGCAACAGCGTTGGTTCGACCATGCGTCAAGGCACAGTTGCCGAAAGAGGCGGAAGTGACGGTGGTTCCCGGCACCGGCGGGAGTGATTGACTCCGCAAACGAATGCGATGGCGCATGATTTGCGCTGTCAGCGAGCGAGTCGACATCGCGGACGTGTCGAGTTGAAACCGCAGCAACGTCATCCATCATCGCGCGCGGTGCGTGTTTAAATCGAACATGCACCGCGTGTTTCTTATCCAGCATGCTGGTGCGTGTGGCATCGATGATTTGAGATTGCAGCACTGCGAAATCATCCCCGTCGATTGTTCGTCACGCGGGGTCTAGCGTCGTTGTCCGTCGTGATCACGGCGGTGTTGAACGCGGCTGACCCCGCCGAGTTGAC
>JBEIJG010000061.1:0-11193 GCA_040380385.1 Phycisphaeraceae bacterium
AACCACCGAGTTGACAATCGATCCGCTTGGAAACAAGCACAACGCATCGGGCTCCATTTCCTCGAAGGCGGGGACGATTTCGTTGACGGGCAAGTACAGCCCGAACGATCGGCAGATCACCATCGTCGCGAAACGCGGCGGCCAAGAAATCGGCGAGTTCACATGGCGAGTCGAAGCGGTTCTCCGCTAAATTGCGCCTCATGCAGCGCAGAGACTTCCTCGCCACGACTGTGACCGCCGCCGCCTCGATCCCACTCGCGAACGCAGCCTCTGCGCGCGTGCCCAACGCTCTCATGCAAGACACGCATCCTTCGCAGTTGCAGCCTGTCAAGCGCAAGGGCAACATCAATCACGCCGTCAGCAAATGGTGCTTCGGCGGCATGCCGCTCGATCAATTCTGCGCGCGCTGCAAGTTGATGGGGATCACAGGCATCGATCTTCTCGATGAAAAAGACTGGTCGGTTCCTCTCGCGCACGGCATGGTTTGCTCGCTCGGTAACGGCCCAACATCCATCGGCGACGGCATGAACCGCCTCGAAAATCACGATCGTGTTGTGGCGGAGTGCGAACGCATGCTCCCGATCGCCGCCGCGAACAAGGTTCCGAATCTCATGCTCTTCTCGGGAAATCGCCGCGGCATGCCGGACGATGTCGGCCTTGCAAACTGCGCGATTGGCTTGAAGCGCGTGATGCCGATCGCAGAGAAGCACGGCGTCACGATCCTGATGGAGCTCTTGAATTCGCGCGTCGACCACGGCGATTACATGTGCGACCGCACGCCGTGGGGTGTCGAACTCGTGAAGCAAGTCGGCAGTGATCGCTTCAAGTTGCTCTACGACATCTACCACATGCAAATCATGGAAGGCGATGTCATTCGCACGATCCGGAACAACCACCAGTACTTCGGCCATTACCACACAGCCGGAAATCCTGGCCGCAACGAAATCGACGCGACGCAAGAGTTGAACTATCCGCCAATCTGCGAAGCGCTCGTGGCGACCGGATTCAAGGGATTCCTCGCGCAAGAGTTCATTCCGCGCCGCGATCCAATGACGAGCCTCCGTGAGTCGATCGATATCTGCGATGTCTGAACCAAGACGATGGCTACTACGTGGCGCTCTCATGCTGCTGGCAGCATGGATTCTCTCTGGCTTCAACGCAGGCTGTGCTTCGACTGATGGAAATCCACAACGCTCGACCACTGCGTTGCGCCCGAACATCGTTCTGATCTTTGCCGATGATCTCGGTTACGGCGAACTCGGCTGTTACGGACAGACGAAGATCAACACGCCCCACATCGATGCGCTCGCGCGAGATGGCCTGCGATTTACGCAGTTCTACACCGCTGCACCCGTCTGCGCGCCCTCGCGCGCCGCGCTCTTGACAGGGCAACATCTTGGCCACACGCCAATCCGTGACAACTCCGAAGTGCAACCGGAAGGCCAAGGCCCTCTGCCCGCCGAAACGCGGACGGTCGCACATGATCTGAAGAGTGCGGGCTACGCCACAGCATGTATTGGAAAATGGGGACTCGGCTTCGTTGGCTCCACGGGTGATCCAAACGCCATGGGTTTCGACCTCTTCTTTGGCTACAACTGCCAACGACAAGCGTGGAGTTACTACCCAACGCATCTTTGGCGGAACGCCGAGAAGATCTCGCTTGCGGGCAACGACCCCAAAGGTCACGCAGCAGCCGGTCGTGATGAAACGACATATGCGTGCGAACTGCTGCTCGATGAAGCACTCGCGTTCATTGAGCAGTCGACCTCGGGAGACGATGCAAAACCATTCTTTCTCTCGTATCAGTCGCCGCTTCCTCATCTCGCGTTGCAGATTCCCGAGCAAGACCTGGCGCGATACACAGGCCGTTTCGAAGAAGTTCCCTACACAGGCGGCAAGGGTTACACGCCGCACGAGTTGCCGCGCGCTGCGTACGCCGCGATGATCTCGCGGCTCGACGATGAAGTTGGTGCGATTCGCGCCGCGCTCGAAAAAGCAGGCGTCGCCAACAACACGCTCATCGTTCTCACCAGCGACAACGGACCAACGCATGATGTCGGTGGCGTCGACACGGCGTTCTTCCATTCCACCGCCGGACTTCGTGGTCGTAAAGGATCGGTCTACGAGGGCGGCATTCGCGTTCCCGGCATCGCGTGTTGGCCGGGGCGTATCGCCCCAGGAACGACCGATGCCCCCGCGTGGACTGTCGATTTGCGAAGCACATTTGATGCTCTTGCAGGTGTGGAGTTATCCGTGACCGACGGCTGCGATTTGACGCCGCTTTTCTTCAATGGCCACGCGCCGCAACGCTCGTACCTCTACTGGCCATTTCCTGGCTATGGCGGACAGGAGGCCGTGCGCGAGGGCAACTGGAAGCTTGTGCGCACCGGCATGGCGCAGCGCAAGCGCGCGTGGGCCGACGACGAGGGGTGGCAGCTCTTCGACCTCGCGCGCGATCCGCAGGAAACAACCGATGTCGCCGCGCAGCACCCTGAGGTCGTCAAACGCCTCGCGGCGATCGCCACGCGCGAGTACACGCCGAACGATGCATTCCGGCTTTGGCGCGAGGAGTGATCCGACGCGTCAACGCCAGTGCTCAGCGACCCACGGGGTCTTATGCACATGACGCGTGATCTTCTTCGTGATGCCTTCAACGGCATCCGGCGGATTTGGGTGCCCGTGGAACACCACGATGCGGCAATCCTGCGGAATCTTCGGCGGAATCCACCAATTCATCGGGAACTTCGCCATGCAGCCGTACTTGAAACTCACGCACCATTCCTTCGGCCAGTACGACAACTTGCCCGCGTTGAAGAGTTCGCGCGAGATGTACTCTTGCTCGTTGCGCACCTCGCGCCGAATCGCCGCGTGTTCCTGCATGAACTTCGCGAGGAGTTCGGGATGCGCACCTGCGTTGAAGCGATAGACCGACGAATTCCCCGTCGGGCGCCACGGACGCGCCCAGTCTTTGATGATCAAAAACTCGCCCGGATGGGAGAACAAGCAATCGATGTTGCCCACGATCACGATGTCGATATCAAGGAAAAGGGTTGGCCCTTCCAGATCAAAAAGCGGTCGACGGAATGTCGAGATCTTGCGCCATCCACGCTCGGGGCCACCCGGATCATCGAAATCAGGAAGTGGCCGCGCATCAATGCCTGGGTCAAGCCCGCTGGCATCATCGGTCATGCACACGAAGCGATACGGAATGGAGATGTTGCGCCGGACCATGTTGGCCAAGCGATTCACGTATTCGGGCCCGTATTTAGAGCCCCACTTCATGCAGATGATGTTCGCCATCGGATGGGCACTGTAGCGACGGCCGCAGTTCGCCGCCGCTCTAACCGTGGCTCGCTATCGCAAGCGCGAGCGCGCGCGGATCATGTTCCGCCGCGAGAACTTCGCTCGCTTTCGCGGCGTTCGCCACGTAGAGATCCCAGCGGCCAAGCACCCGCGCAACCGCCGCGCGAAGTGCTTCAGGTGTGCGCTCACGAAGCGAGATACCTGCGTCAAATCGCTCGACAACGTCGCCTGCCCACGTACCACTCGTGGCAACCACCGGAGCTCCGTGCAAGAGTGCATCGAGCACGACACCACTCACTCCATCCGCGAACTTCGCGCGCTCGTACGGCGCGAGAACAAGTGCACCCTCGAAACGCTTCGCGTATTCGTCGCGATCGGGTGCCTTCGGATCGGCAACAAGTCCGCGATAGTTCGCCGCGAGAAGTCGTGCGACCACGGCGTCTTCACGCGCGCCGTGTCGATCGTGACCAGTCTTCCCAACATGCTTCGGCGAAACCTGCACCAAGAGCGGCGGTTCGGCGAGGAGTTCATTCGTCGAAGAAACTCCCTCAGCCGCTGCGAGACGCGCATCGCGCGCGAGCAACTCCGCGAGGCCCGCGATCACATCAAGACCCTTGTTGATGCGTGCCGCACCAGCCATCAACAGATGCTTGAACGGCTCCTGCAATCGAACATTGTCCGCGCGCGTTGCCGGATAGGCAATCTGCGCAACGTGATCGCAATCCGATTCGAGCAACGATGCACGCACACCGCTGGTTGGCACGAGGAAGAGCGACTCCGCGCGTACGCGCGCTGCAAGCGCGAGTGCAAACCGATCGCGCGGCTTCGCAAGCGGCCAGTGGACGAACATGGAAAGCGCACCCAGTTTCGAGTGCGAAAGAAACGCCCCGCGATCAGCTGCAAGTGCATGCAATGCCGTCGCAGTGAGCACAAGCGTGCGCCTTCCTGCCTGCAGCGACGCACGAATTGCTCGAAGTTCAGCGAGCGGCCCCGACGGAAGCTCGACGGCCTCGACCGGAATCGCACTCCCGAGCGACGCGAGAAACGAAGATGCGCGCGGCGCGGCGACAACTTCAATCACTCGGAAAATCCCATCAGAACGCGCAGCCAGCGCCCGGATGAACTCGGCGTAGTGACCGCTCGGGCCAGCGAGATTCGGCTCGATGACGCGCAGCGTTGGGAGTTCGTTCCTTGAACGCTCTGCGGTGAGTTGTTCGGCACGTCCTTGTGACACGCACGAGAGGATACATTGGTCGCCCCGTGACGATCCGCCGAACGCCCGATGATTTCCGTGTCGATGAAGTGCACACGTCGACGTTCCTCGCGTCGATCGCACCGGAACGCGACGCGTCGCGACCGTTTGTTGCCTATCGACTTGAGAAGCGCGGCATCGCGACTCCTGACGCCATCGGATTTGTCGCGCGCGCCTTGCGGGTTGGCCGCGAATGCGTTGCTGCCGCTGGCTTGAAAGATCGCCACGCGGTGACGACGCAGTTGATCACCGTCGACGGGGCCGCGTTGCGCGGCGCTCCGCCACGCGAACTCGGCGAACGACTTGGCGCGGGCGATCCGCACGTCGACGATGGCGGATCGTCCTGGCGGATTGAGGGAATCGGCTTTGTCCCACGCGCCGCAGACAGCACGATCATCGAGCGAAATCGCTTCACGATTGTTGTGCGAGGCCTCGATAAATGGCATGCCGATGAGATGGCGCGCCGCGCTTCCATGCTCGTCGATCGACCCGGCGCGCCACTCCAAATCGTCAACTACTTCGGCGATCAGCGCTTCGGAAGCGCGCGACACGGCCAAGGATTTGTTGCCCGCGCGCTCATCAAGGGCGATTTTGAAAACGCGCTGCGACTCGCGATTGGCACACCTGCCCGCAAGGATTCCGGCCCTGTTCGCACGATGTCACGCACACTCGCGAACCATTGGGGCGATTGGACGACTGCGCTCGGGAAGCTCCCGCGTATGCCCGAGCGCGGCGCCATCGAAGCGCTCGCCCGCGGCGGTTCCTTCATGGATGCGTTCACCGCGCTGCCTCGATTTACGCAGGAAATCTGCGTCGAGGCATATCAATCACATCTTTGGAACGCGATCGTTCGTGAGCTCGCCGACGCGCTCTCCGACACCACCGTCCAACGCGCGTTTGAAGCGGACGATCTCTTCGGGCCGTTGATCTTCCCGCGCGCGGCAGCGCTTACGCCTGCGTTCCGCGCGCTTCCGATTCCCATGCCATCGCCGCGCGCGGAAATGCCGGAATGTCTCGCGGAAATCGCGTCAGGCGTCCTCGCCGACGAAGAGATCACGCTCGGCGAACTTCGCATTCCGGGCCTGCAGCGCCCCTACTTTGGTGGCGGCGATCGACCATTCGTGATCGAGGCGCGCAACTTTGAACTCTCAGCCCCAGCGCGTGATGAGTTCGCAGGCCACAGCCCCGCGAACATCGCCTTGACTGTGCGATTCGATTTGCCGCGCGGCTCATACGCGACCGTTGTGCTGCGAGCACTTGGTCAGTAGAAGTCTCTCGCGGCTGAGTGCAGTGGCGAGCGCCGCGCTGCCGCCACAATGCCGAGATACTGCTGAATCAAAGCCAAAAGCGCGGTCTGCGAGCGGCCAAAACAAAGGCGACTCCGCTACCTTGCGCGCGTGTTCCAGCGATCTACCAACCTCATTCGCATCACCGCTTGTTGTGTCGCACTGAGTCTCGCCGCGTGCGGTTCGACCGTGTCGATGTACGGCACCGCCGACGAAGTTTGGCAAGACACGATCGATGTACTTCGCATGCAAGGCGCGATGCCCGCGGAGATTCCGCCAGGTCTCGAGCGCCCGCGTCTTGATCGCACCGAGGGTGAAATCGATCTCCCCTACGCGGAAAGCGTGTACTACGGACAAGGTGCCGCATTCCTTCAAGTCGACGTCTCTGATCCGCTTGCCCTGCGCAAGCGCTCGATTCGCATGTGGGTCGACTATCCAGTGGGCATGAAGGTCGTGCGCTATGGACGCGCGATCAACGACGAAACGACCGCACTTTTCAAAGCGACATTCGAGAAAAACCTCGCCACACTCCTTCGAGAGCGCGAGGCCGCGGTGTCTGCGACGACCAACGAACCCGCGCCATCGCTCGCGCCACCAGTACCGCCGCCAGTACCGCCGCCAGCACCGACAACTGCACCGACTGCTTCGACAACAATCCCCACAAATCCCGCAGTTTCTCCGGAGAAGCCACAGTCATGACCGCGCGCATTCTTCTTCTCGGCTCCGGTGAACTTGGCAAAGAATTCGCGATCAGTGCGAAGCGTCTCGGATGTCGCGTCGTCGCAGTCGATCGCTACGAAGATGCCCCTGCGATGCAAGTTGCCGATACGCACGAAGTGATCGACATGCTCGATGGCGCAGCGCTTTCACGCTGTGTGCGTCGCCACAAGCCTGATTTCATCGTTCCGGAAATCGAAGCGATTCGAACGAGTGCATTGCTCAAACTCGAGAAAGAAGGCTACTCCGTTGTGCCGAGCGCGTTCGCGGCACACATGACGATGAATCGCGATGCAATTCGCGAACTCGCCGCAAAAGAACTCGGCCTCCGCACTGCGCGTTACGCCTACGCAGCAAGCGCGCAAGAACTCGCGGATGCGATCCTCGCGAAACAGGGCGTCGGGCTTCCATGTGTCGTCAAGCCGACCATGAGCTCTTCGGGCAAAGGTCAATCGGTTGTGCGAACCAAGGGCGAGATCGCGAAAGCATGGAAGTACGCGATCGAAGGAATGCGCGGCGATCGACCTGTGGTCATCGTCGAAGAGTTCATCGATTTCGACTATGAAATCACCCAACTCACGGTGAAGGAGCGAGCTTCACGCGGCGGTGGCGTACAGTTCGTTGAACCGATCGGACATCGACAAGAGCGTGGCGATTACCAAGAGTCTTGGATGCCCTGCCCCATGAAACCCGCGGCGAAACGCGCCGCGCGCGAGATGTCGGCGAAGGTTGTCGAGCGACTCGCTGGGAAAAATGGCGCCGGCATTTTCGGCGTCGAGTTCTTCGTCAAGGGCGGTGAAGTCATTTTCAGCGAACTCTCGCCTCGCCCGCATGACACGGGTATGGTCACGCTTCGTTCGCAAGATCTTTCGGAGTTTGACCTCCACATTCGCGCCATCCTCGGGCTTCCGATTCCCGAGATTCGCTACGCAGGACCGTCCGCATCTGCGGTCGTACTCGCAACACGAGACTCATCCAAACCGCCGCGTTACGCGGGGATTGAGCAAGCACTCGCGATTCCTGGAGTCGAAGTGCGCATCTTCGGAAAGCCGACCACGCGCAAGTATCGTCGAATGGGCGTCGCCCTCGCACACGGTAAGAGCGCCGACGATGCGCGCAGCATCGCGAAGACTGCTGCAGGCCTCATTTCTGTGAAGTGAGTGCGCGCAAGTACGGGGGCACGCAAGTCAGACAACACGCTTGCGTGCGCGTGTCACGATTGCTTTCGTCGACCGGCGGGCGCGCGGTAGCTTTCGCGCGGAGCTTCAGGCCTCACGCCCTTCGCAACAGGAACGAGTCCATCCTCTTGCACTGCCTTGCGGAAGATCTCGAGCGTCGTATCGTCGAGGAGCTTCTTCACCGACGCTTGCATTTGAACAAGCCGATTGTGCAACGCACACGGCTCGCCGATACCGCACACGCCGCCACCAAACGGGCAATTTGCTGAGCGATCCTCGCGCTCGAAGAGTTCATACGGTGAACGCAACGAGATTTCAGAAGGCGCGCGCGAGAGCGCGTACCCACCACCAGGACCGGGATTTCCCTGGACCAAACCCGCTTGCGAAAGCGTCGACAAAATCTTCGCCACCATCGCGCGCGGAAGCCCGCGTTGATCCGCGATCTCGGCAGAAGAAAGTCTCGTGCGACCACCGTCCCACACTTCAGCAAGTCGGCTCAATGCGGCAATGGCGGTCTCAGTCTGCTTTCCGTACATGGTCAGTCCACTCCAGTGGTTCAAAGCACACAGCGGTTTCCTGCGGGTGGAGTGCTTGGTCCGATCGCAACCGTCACCCGCGCCCGCCCGGGCTTGATTCGCGATAAGGATATCCAAGTTTCAGCGATCGCAAAAGATGGGGTGAAATCGTCGCCCATCAAAGGATGACCGAGTTGGACCGGACGCGGCCCCGTGGGCCTCGACGGTGCGAAACAGCATTGAGGTGCGCCCGACCGATTCGGGTAGCCTCCGCCCGCGACCGCTCCTCGCGTGCACAACAACGCTTTCCCGCGTCGACCTCTGCGTCGTCAACTTCGCCTCCGCTCCGTTTTACGCCACTATGTCTGCCTTCTACCGCCGCAGCGCCATTTACGCCGCCTTCTTCGCACCGTCGACCGACATCCGAAGCTCCATCGACTCGCTTGTCCGCAAGCACTTGCGCCGATCGCCAAAGCGCGTCATCGATCCAGCATGCGGACCAGGGCTTTGGCTTGAGCACTTCCACCGTCAGGGTGCCGAAGTCGCTGGCTGCGATCTTGAGGAGAGCGCGATTGTGGGGGCGAATGAGCGATTGCCAAAGCGGGGAGCACGCGTGCTCGTTGGCGACATGCGTCGACCACCCGATGAACTCGGAGGCGAGTTCGATTGCGCAATCAATCTTGACAACTCGATCGGACATCTCAACGATCCGCTCGATGTCGTGGCGCACTTTGCCTCGATGCGCCAACGCCTCTCGCCACGCGGCATCTACGTCATCGGTCTCGCGATCCGCGAAGCGAAAGACACCATTCCAACCGGTGTCGTTTTTGAGCGCGGTCCTGTCGATATCGACGGCGGTGGTTTTGCAGCACTTCGTACAGAATCGCTTGGCTTGGACCCTGTCACGCGATGCGAGCGCATTCGTCAAATCACCATCACGGCAAATGTGCCAGAAACGCCATCGGTCATCGCGGAGCAGTACGACCTCCTCACCTTCACCTTCGCGATGTTGAGAGACATTCTTGATGCTGCGGGCGGATTCGATGTCCTCGATTGCCGCGACGCAACCGACGAAGATCTGCCGTCGAAACCGTTCCGCAAGGGCGCGGGCGACGTCGTACTCGTGCTGCGCGCAAAATCGCCGAGTGCAACGAAGCCCACGAGGCATACAAAGCACATATCGAAGCACGCATCGAAGTCCGCTTCGAAGCAATCTCCCAAAAAGTCGCCTGCCAAGAGCCGCTCCGCGCGGAAGCGTGCATGATGCGCGTGCTTCGGCCAGTTTCACCGCCGATTCCTGCAGGTTGCGTGCTGGCGGAGTACGACGCGCGCCACCCACGCCACATTGCGCAAGACGAAGTGCAACTGCCGCCTGAAGAACGCGCGATCGCAGAGAGCATCCGGTCTGCGCCGCGGCGTACAGGTTTCATTGCGGGACGACTCGCGTTGCATGCAGCACTCGGCGAGAGCGACGCGCGTGCGCACGCGAGTCGACCAATTCTCCGCGATGCGCGTGGCCGTCCGAGTCCCACATGGGATGCGCCGCCCCCGCTCTCGATCGCACACTCGCGGAAGCGCGCGATCGCAATGGTCGCTCCGATCGGTTCATGCGCTGCCATTGGTGTCGACGTCGAAGAAGTCGATGCGCATCGCGCGCACGCGCTGGTGCGCATGTCTCTTTCTGACGCGGAAATCGCGCTGATTCGCGCGACAGATGCCGAACTTCTGCAAGGCCCCATCGCTCTTTGGTGCGCACGCGAGTCGTGCGTGAAAGCGCATGCACTCGAAGTTGGATGGTTTGGAACGGCGCTCGTCGCGACGCGTTTCGAACCCTGCGAATCGCCCATCGAAACCGCGATACGCGCGTGGAAAATCGAGATTGCCTTTGAGAATTCGCCGATATTTGCTGCAACAGCCTGGGCGACCGACGAGGCTGTCTACGCATGCGCGGCACGCGTGTAAGCGTGCGATACCACACGCGTTTCAGCGGCGAAAACGTGGCATTTCTCGCAACCAGCCAGCCTGCACCACACCAAAGAGACCGACCAAAATCGCTTCGGCCGCATCGTGCCCGAGTTCAGCAGTGACTCCGCGCGTTTCACTCCACGCAATCACTTGTGCTGCAAGTTTCACCGCGGATTCCTTTGCGAGCGCGCCATCGCGCGACTCGCGTTCGTAGAGAAACGTCGATCGCCATACGCTTGCATGCACCGCGCGAAAGTGAATCCCGCGATGTACGGCGGCTCGTTCCCACGCCTCCGCGAGTTCCCCACCGCCCTCCACGATGAGCGAATGGACGTGCGGGACTTCGTCAAGAATCGCGGCCGACGCCGCACGAAGCGCGTCTTTCGACTGAAATCGCCGCGCGCGTACCGACTCAAGTTTCCCATCACGCCCAAACACCGCGATGCCCGTCGCGAGCCCAAGATCGACCGCGAGAAATCGCGACTTTTCGCCGAGCATGCGAAGCGTCGGCGTGCGCAGCGCTTCCGCAGATCGCGAGATTCCCGCGGTTTTACGCCGTTCTTCCGCTTCGAGCTCCGCCGCGGCCGCGGCGCGTTCAGACTTCGGCGGCGTGCGCTTTCCCCACTTTGGTTCCTCGGACTTGTCGCGTCGGCCCATGCGCAAAGACTAACGGGATGCGCCTTCCGACGGATGCACGGTCGCGCGTCGGTTGGAGCATTCGCCCCACTTCCCCTACATTGCGCCGCATGGCCCTTCCCCATCTCACCGATGAAGAAACCCGCAACTGGACCCGCGAGCAAAAGGACCGCTGGTGGCTCGAGAACGTCTTCCGCGGAAACATGCCGCAGTTGACGATTCGCGCCGCAATCACGGGGTTCTTCCTCGGCGGCGTGCTCTCTGCAACAAATCTTTACATCGGCGCGAAGACCGGCTGGACGCGCGGCGTCGGCGGGACAAGCGTGAGTCTCTCGTTCGTG
>JBEIJG010000062.1:0-11184 GCA_040380385.1 Phycisphaeraceae bacterium
CCTCACGAAGTGCTTGCCGCGCAGCAGCGATGGCGGTTGGAAGTCGAAGCGCGTCCGATTGAGATGCTCGGGCGGAGGATGGACGATCTGTTGCGGGACGCACGCAGCGCCGTGGCGCGTTTCGTCGGTGCCGCACCGCATCAACTCGGCTTCGTCACGAACGCAACCGAAGGCGTGCACGCGGTTTTTCGATCGATCGATTGGAAGCGCGGCGACGAAATCGTGACAACCGACCACGTCTACGGCGCGATGCGACAATCGATTCGGCGGTTGGCGGATGAGTTCGGCGTAGTGCTGCGCGAAGTCACCGTGCCGCTTCCGGTGTCGGGGCCCGATGACTTCATCGCGCCGGTGATTGAAGCGTTTTCACCGCGAACGCGCCTTCTCCTGATCGATCACATCACGAGCCCGACGGCGCTGGTCTTACCAGTCGTACAACTCGCGGAAACCGCGAAAGCCCGCGGCATTCTCGTCCTGATCGATGGTGCCCATGCGCCCGGCTCCATCGACCTCGATATCAAAGCGATTCCGTGCGATGCATACACGGGCAACTTGCACAAGTGGGTTTGCGCGCCGAAAGGTTGTGCGTTTGTCGCGGGCGTGGGGGCTTTCGCCGAGCGATTGAAGCCCATTGCAACCAGCCATCGCTATGGCGAAGGACTTGTGCGTGAGTTCGATTGGCAGGGCACGCGCGACATGACGCCGTGGCTCACGGCACCCGCGGCGCTTCAGTACTTTGATCGATTTGGTGGGGATCGAATTGGTTGGGAGCGCGTTCGTCGCCATAACCACGACCTCGCGGTGTGGGCGATGCAAACACTCGTCGAACAATGGTCGGTCGAGTCGCTGAGTCCGCTCGATGGAAGCATGCTTGCTTCGATGGCGGCGATTCCGGTGCCCGCGCAAGTGCAGAAGCGCTTTGCATCCGAAGTGGCGTTGCAAGCGCATCTTTACGACGTCCATCGCATCGAGATTCCGGTCATTGATTGGAAGGGGCGATGGCACGTGCGCGTTTCCTGCCATCTCCACACAACCCCCGACTTGATCGAACGGCTTGGTGTGGTCGTGCGGTTGCTAGCAGACGGCGGCGATGTGCACGTTGCGTAACCCGCACGGCCAGCGGGCTCGCCTCGGCGATTCCCGCAAACTCGGCGCGCCGATTGAAGTTCCACGGAAGAGCGGCCGAAGCCGAGCGCATGTCATTCGTTGGGCTGCGCACTTTTCGATGGTCGTTCGTCCGAACCCTCGCCGTCTCGGCGATCACGGCGACCGTCGTGCCAGTACTCACCTCTTGCGACGGCTCGCGGTGGGAGCAAGGCCCGTCCGCCCAAACGGTGGCAAACGACCGCGATCGTGCTGTGGCGCGCGTTTTCTACGCAAACGAAGCGTCGCTTGGCGTTTGGACCGACAAGCGGCCATCCGGGGCGTTGATTCGGCACGGCATGCTTATCGTGCGTGAGCCTCGGCTCCCCTCACGCAACGAACCACGGGGGGGTCGACTCGAAGTCACCTCGCGTGGTCCGGAACTCCAAGACAAAATCGATGCCATCATCGCCGACCGCATTCCGATCGCAGCTGGCATGAAGACCAACTTCGCGTTGGGTCGAACTGTTCCCGTGCTGATCGAACGCGTTGATGCCGAAGGTGAACGAACCCTCGTCGCCGAAGGCCGCGTCGCGTTCCTCGAACTCACGCGTTGAAGCGCGCGCGAAGGCGAGGCACATCGAGCGCTTGAAGCGCGATCGAAGGTTTCGCTCCAACAATCGCTCAAGTCGTCGATCAAAACATCGATCAAAACATCGATCAAACTATCGCTCAATCGATGGCGGCGCGGTCACCGCGGACTCCGTCATCGAGCCGCGCGCTTCGCGCTCCGCATGCTTCGCCGCCAACGCGGGAAACTCGTTCTCGTACCACTGGTTCCACGCGAAGGCATCCCAACCGAACGGCGGCGCGGGCTGGCCTGTTGCGCGCTCGACCACGCGACGGAGGCTGAAGTACACCTCGGTTCGGTAAATCGTGACGACCGATTCCATGATGCGCAGCACGCTGCCTTCGAACACCGTCCCGGGAACTGGCTGAAACGCGCCAGAAGCATCACCAACGACGGGCACAACATCCGCGACGTAGGAAATCGACTTGCCGATCGCGATCCACGCTTCATCACCGCGCTTCTGACGCGGAGGTGTCGACTGCGCGGCGATCAGTGGCGGAATCAGCGCAGCGCCCGCATGCGCGGATGCGATGCTCGCCGCACGATTGACGAAGAGTTCGCGATCGCCAGCGAGATACGCCGCCAACGACGCTTCGGCATTTTCTGAAAGTTGATCGGGCATCGCGGCGAGCGCACTCGCGCGCACAGGGTCACTTTCCTCAACCGCGAATTGGACGAGCGCAACATGGCCCGTCTTTGCATCGTTCGCAAGCGCCTTCATCAACGCGCCACGAACTTCGCTGTCACTCGCGACGAGGTTGGCGCGACCCGCTTCGCCTTGCAAGACTTTCAACGCAGCCGTGAGCTCAGTTTGGGAATGAAGCCGTTGAATGGCATCGATCGCCGCGGTGCGATCCTGCGCTGTCGCCGTGTCGCTCAAGCCCCGCGACACGAGCTCGCGCGCTGCCGCGAGTGTGATCTCGCGAAGGCGCTCCGCCTGTCGCTCAGGCGAAGCACCAAGCGGCTTTGCGATCAGCGCGTCGATCTTCTCGTTCCGGTAGGAACGAACAAGCTCTGACGCTGCGAGTGCGGCCGCGAGTTCGTTGCTTCCTGCGCGCGACTTTTCAGTTCTGTCCTTCGCGACGTTCACTTTCCCTGATTTCGCGGAATCACCAGACTGCGCTTGATTCGCTGCGTGCGAGTCCGCAGACTCGGTCGATGTCTCCTCCGCACTCACGGTGCCGAAGAGCTCCGCGCTCGCGTGATGCTCCACCGCGCTCCAAGAGAGCGAGGCAACGGCCAGCATGGTCGGCATGGGCGGCATGGGCGATGAGCAGCGGAAGCGGAGCGCCATGAGGCGAATATACGCAACAAAAGCGCGCGTCTTTGCATCAATTCGATCGAATTCACCGTGCATACTCGGAACATTCCGGCAGCGGAAGTTCGCTGACACGAAGTTCGCGTACACCACGACCTCGCCTGCCCAACGCATGCGCGCTCCCCGCGAAGCAGCTCGGTGCAGCGAGCTTGAATCCTCTACCTTTCCGAGATGTCCGATCCGACCTCGAACCCGTCGCTGAGCGCGTCCGACGAACCCGTTTCGCTGTTCCAGCGCCTAGGCGAGCGCCCGTTCGCACGGCTCGCAGAAGAGCTCTATCGAAACATCGATGGCGACGCGCGCATCCGACGGCACTTCCCCGAGGATCTTTCCGCGACGAGTGAAGCGGTCCGCGACATGCGTGAGTTTCTCACCCAGTTCTTCGGAGGTCCTGGCGAGTACTCCGCTCGCAAAGGTCACCCGCGCCTGCGTGCTCGTCACATGAGGTTTCCGATCGATCAAGTTGCGCGTGATGCGTGGCTCGACAACGCGCTCCGGGCGCTCGAAACGGTCAGAACGAGCGAGCGTCTCGACGAGCCTGCGCGCCACGAAATCGGCGCGTATCTCATTCGCACGTCGCAGTTCATGATCAATCGCGAATAGCGGTCGGGTGGGCGCGGGTCACTCCGCGAGTGGCTCGACGGTGTAGCCAAGTTTGTCGAATCGCCGCATGGCCTTCGCCGCTTCGGTGCGATTCGCGAAGCGGCCGATCTGAACGACGTAGATCGTTTTTCCCGCGCCGACTTTTTCCACGACGCGCGGCGCTCCGAGGTTCTCGCCTGCGTCGGCGCTCGCCTGTCCGCTTGCCTGCGCGCGCTTCGCGACCTCGCGACTGACCGCGCGCGCGCGGTCGGCATCGCTGAACGCACCCGCTTGAATCGCGTATTGCGGGGCGTTTGCCAACGGACGTGTCGCGCTGCCGTTGCCACGATCACTCGCTGTCGGCGCGCCCTTCGATGCAAGCCCGTTCCGTTGCGCGACCTCCGAAGAACTTGGTGGCGTCTGGGAAGCTGCGGGGGACTTCTGCGTTGTTTCGATTCCTTCAGCGGTGTCACTCGTCACTTCAGCTCGACGCGCGCTCGTTACGCCGCTCGCCGCCGCGAGCTCCCGATCGGTCGGTGGCAATCCCGCCTTCGTCCGCAACTTGTCCGCTTCGACGGAGAGCCCTGCGCGCTCGTAACAACGAAGCGCCACCCCGAACGCGCGACGTCGCTCGGTACCTTCAAACGATTCCGCCGCGCGCGCGTACGCACGGCCGGCTGCATCAAACTGCTTGCGCTCGATCTCGAGGGAACCGAGGCTCACCAACGCGTCGGCCGCGAGCTCACGATCGCTCGACTGAGCGACCTTGCTGAACAGCGCGGCACCTTCTTCGAGCCGACCAAGTTTCCACTCGCCAAGGCCCTCGATGTAGTTCGCCTGATCGCGCGCGATCCCTTGTGATGTCTTCGACGCGCGCCGAGCACAATCAACCGCGCGGCCGTACTGCGCTTCGCCATACGCATCGCCCGCCTGCACAAGGAGATCACCGGCGCGCTCGCCACCGCAACCGCCGGACAGCAAGCCGAATGCAACGCCGCCCACAATGCCACAACGAGAGGCAAAACTCATCGCACAACTGAGCGAGAGCAACTGAGCGAGGGCGGCGATTCGCATGGTGGGTCGGTACTCTACGGGACACGCGCTGTCGTCGCTCCCCGACGCGGCCAGCGGCCAGACGGTGGTACTCAACACTATGGAACTGCTCTCCTCGATCCGACGGCACCTCCTCCTTCGCCCACTTCGCACAGTGATCGTGGACGACGTCCGTCGCTGGCGCGGGATCGATCTGATGGTCGTCGCGTGGCATATTGCGCGCGCCATTGAGAAGACCTCGAACGCGCCGCGTATTGGAATCCTGCTGCCGACCTCGGGCGCGTTTCCTGCGGCCACCATCGCGGCGTGGACACTCGGCCGAACAATCGTGCCGCTCAACTTCCTTCTCTCGCGCAGCGACCTCGAATACGTCGCGCGTGATGCAGGTCTCGACGCCGTCATCACCATCGGACCGATGCTCGACTTCATCGGCGGGTCCATCCCTGGCCTCACCGAGATTCGACTCGATCAAATGAAGTTCAAGGGGATCCCGCCGGTGCGGATGACGAACCCGCTCCAGCGCGACGATGTGGCGGTTGTGCTTTACACGTCAGGCACAAGCGGGCGACCGAAGGGCGTCATGCTGACTGGCGGAAACATCGGCGCAAACGTCCGGCAGGCGGCTGAATGGGTCGACTTCGGATCCACCGACAAGATCCTCGGCGTTCTTCCGCAGTTTCACTCGTTCGGACTCACCGTGCTCACGATGTTGCCGCTCGCGACGGGCGCTCGCGCGGTCTACACCGCTCGATTCGTGCCACGCAAACTGGTCGAACTCGCGAAAGAGCACAAGCCGACGGCGCTCGTTGCGATTCCATCGATGTACAACGCGCTGCGCCTCTTGAAGGACGCAGACAAACAGGACTTCGCAAGCCTTCGGTTCGTCGTCTCCGGCGGTGAACCGCTGCCGGCCGCGGTGTACGACGGTTTCCACGAGAAGTTCGGCATCGAGATCAACGAGGGCTACGGCCTCACCGAAACCGCGCCGGTCACGAACTGGTGCCGTCCGCATGAACAACGACGCAAGTGCGTCGGGAAGGCGCTTCCCGGTATTGATCAGCGCATCGTTGGCCCCGATGGCAAGGTGCTCGGCCCGAACGAAGATGGCGAAGTCCGCATGAAGGGTCCGAACATCATGAAGGGCTATCTCAACCTTCCGGATGAGACCGCCGCCGTGTTTGACGAGCAGGGCTATTTCAAGACGGGCGACATGGGACGCTTGGATGAACAGGGGTTCCTCGCAATCACCGGTCGCATCAAGGAGATGCTCATCATCGGCGGCGAGAATGTCTTCCCGCGCGAGATCGAAGAAGTGCTCAATCGCCACGAGTCGGTCAAGGACTCCGCGGTCATCGGCATGCACGACGGCATGCGCGGTGAAGTGGCGCTTGCCTTCGTGGAACTGAAAGAAGGCGCGACGTTCGACGAGCAAGCGTTGAAAGCATGGTGTCGCGAACACATCGCGGGGTTCAAAGTTCCGCGCGACATTCGCTTGATCAAAGAACTGCCGCGCAATCCGACAGGGAAAATCATGCGTCGCAAGCTCTCGGCGGACACAAAGTCCGAGGCATGATGTCCGAGGCATGATGTCCGAGGCATGATTCGAGCGCGTGTGAGACAACTCAGCTGGGCATGAAGCGACTTAAGGGCAGCCGCCCCACGCGGCGAGAAGCAGCGAAAGATCTGCCGCGCCGGTCGCTCCATCGCCATCAAGATCCGCAGCGGTTCCGCCCCACGAAGAGAGGAGTAGCGACAGGTCGCTCGCGGCGACTTGTCCGTCACCGTCGAGATCAGCGACGCAGTCC
This sequence comes from Phycisphaeraceae bacterium, assembly GCA_040380385.1. GTDB lineage: Bacteria > Planctomycetota > Phycisphaerae > Phycisphaerales > SM1A02 > QWPT01. The sequence continues at coordinate 6,473 of JBEIJG010000062.1, forward strand.
ACGCACACCGTTGGCGGCGGTGTGAACTTCAGGACCGCTTCGCCACGGGTCGTTCCCGCAGAGCCAACACGCACCAGGTAGGTCGTGTCGCAGGAGACTGGGAAGATCAGTTTGCTCGCGTCGACGCCGACGCAGAGTTGGCCGTCATCGTTGCAGGCAACAAGCGTTGGGGACGAGCATGTGCCCGTGTACACCGCGAGCACGGTGTCGAACCAGGATCCGCAAGTTTCGAGCGTCGCGTCTCCTTCGCGATCGGATGTCCACTTGAACCAAACGTCGGCGGCGAAACTCGCGCCGCCGCACGCCTTGGGTTGTTGGGCGGCTTCGGTGCCTGCTCGAAGCGCGTTGAACACGTTGTTCCCCACGACGAGCGTCGAGGCGTTGCTGCAAAGATCGTTGACGGGCGCCCCGGTGAGGCAGAGTTGGCCCGCTCGACTCACGCACGTCGAGTCCCACGATTGACTGCAGCAGAACGGGTCTTGCGTACACACCGCGTTACAACAGGTCGGCGTGCCGCAACCACCGCTTGATCGCGGCGTGAAGCATGAGCCGGTCGCGGCGTTGCAGCCATTTCCGCAGGCCTCAATCGTCTCCACGAGAAGTGTGTAGCGATTCGCGGATGTACAAACGAGATCAGAACCACCGAACGTCGGGTAGTTTCCACCGGCAACAACGATTCGGTAGTTTCCCGCAGGGAGACACACCGTCGAGCTCGAACCTTCGACACAGAGTTGACTGCTTGCCTTCGCCAAGTTCGTGGTGACGGCGGGACACGCCGTATCGGGAACAATGGCCGCCCATGCAGTCGGGCTCGATGCAAAGCGCAACGTCGCCTTGACTCCGCCATCGCCGTCCGCGTCGACGAGCGTGAACCGATAGACGTCGACATCGATGGGTGTGCTGCCGTCAATGCCGCGCGCGAGAGCCCCAGAGACTTGCACATTCGCAACGATCTGCTGAGGTGAACCGCCAGTCTGCGTGTAGCAGGGGTCGTTGGTGTTCGCTGGACACTGCTCGATCTCGAGTTGTGCGTCGGCTTCGACGAAAGGCTCGCAACCCGCGACGCAAACTTCGTTTGCGGCATAGACGCAGAAAATGTCCCAGGGACCTTGGCAGCACGACGGATCGAGCGAACACACGGCGTTGCAACAAACGGCGTCATCGCACGCGCCAACTGAGTGCGTCTCAAAACAACTACCGCTGGTCACCGAACCGCAGGTGCCGGGCGTGCCTCCGCAGAGAAAGGATGCTGTCGCAGCGCACGTGGCATCCCAACGGGTCGAACAGCAGAAGGGATCGTTCGCGCAAACCGACGTGCAGCACGTCGCAGAGTCGCAGCCCGGATTCGTATGGGCGGAAGTGCACGGCCCACTCGCGGTCGCACCGCAGTAACCCACACAGAGCGCGTTCGCAATACTCACGCAATCAGAGTCCCATGCACCTGTGCAGCACGACGGGTCGAACTGACAGACCTGCGCGCAGCACGTCGCACTGTTGCATCCTGGCGTTGCGTGCAGCACGACGCACGATGCCGTCGAACTACACGTTTGCGCGAAGCTGTTCCGTGGGGAAGACAAGACAACCACAAACGCGGCGAGAAGAACAGCGAGCCTGGCGACGCCGCGCGTCGGCTTTCCCGCGCGATGCAAGGCATCGACGAGCGATCGCGCAAGGCGAAGAGCCGTCGTAGAGCGTGTCTCGAAGCGCGCCGAAATGGGCGGCTGTACGTTGCATGGAAGGGATTCGAACATCGCGAACAGATCTACGCGGGGCGGTGGAGTTCGATTCGAGAGCTGCTCTCAAATACAGAAACTTGAGTGTGAGAGAATCATCGATCGCCTCGGGAAAGGCAAGCGAAGAGTTCTGACTTTGTTTGATCGATCAGGCGAAGGTCCAAGGCTCAGGCCTTTGGCGCACCCAACCGCGCGGGCGACGGCCCTCCCGCTCCGGTAAGTCGGCGATCGCCGCGTGAGTCTCAACCCGAACGAAAGACAGCCCCCGGCTCAGAGAGCCGGGGGCTGACGAGTTTCTTGAACCGAGCCGCCACAAGCGATGGCAGCGATGGACGGTCGCATCACGACCATGCACCAGTTCTTACTGGCATGCTCCCCACGACGCGAGGAGGAGCGAGAGGTCGGCGGCGTTCGTGAAGCCGTCGCCGTCGACATCCGTGGCACCTGGATTACCCCAGTTTCCAAGAAGCGCCGAAAGATCAGCGGCCGAAACGAACCCGTCGCCGTCAAAGTCTGCTGGGCACGGCGTAGAGCACTTGCCATCTTGCGTGAGCACGATGTCGCCTGAGCCGAAGCCAGCAACGCCGTAGGCACCCACCGAGATCTTGTAGGTCGCGCCGCAGCTTGCTGCGAACGTGAGTTCAGATTGAAGGGTGCCAGCGCAGAGGTTCGTCGAGTCGTCGTTGCACGCGATGAGCGCACCGCTGCAACCATCGAACACCGCAACCTTGGTGTCGAACGACGCACCGCAGGTCGAGATGGTGCAGGTGCCGTTACCAACCGACTCATAGGTGTACCAGAGGTCGTTGTAGATGTTTGCATTGCCAAACTTCGTGCAGGCGGCCGTGGTGCCCGAGGCGCCAGCGGTGTTGAACGGCGTCGTACCAACGAGCACCGGCAGCGCACCCGCGCATGAGTCGTTCGCTGGTGGTTCAGCACCACCGCCGATGACAAGATCCGTCGCGCCAGTTGCGCCATCCCAACCGCCAACGCGGATGAAGTACTCAGTTCCTGCAGTCAGTGCGATGTTCAGGTTCGAGGCGAAGTTCGCGCAGCCTGTACCGTCGTCGTTACAACCGATGAGCGTGCCACCATTGATTGGGCATGCGCTGTAGACCTCGATACCCGTATCGAACGGGGCTGGGCCCGAGCAGGTTTCGAGCGAATAGGTCAGCGATGCAGATGGCGTGAACTTGAACCAAACGTCCTTGGAGAAGGCGATGCCACCGAAGCCACAGGTGACGTCAGCAACTTCGGTTCCTGCGAAGGTGTTGTCGAACGGATTCGCGCCAACCACAGCGGTCGTCGCATCGACGCAGTTGTCGTTTGCCGGAGCCGACGCGTCGCAAGGAACGCTGCTGATGGTGATCGAGTAGTCGTTGCCGAACTCAAAGCCGCAGGGGTAGCCTGCGAACACAGAGGGCAGGGCCACGATGTAGTAATCACCAGGTGCGAAGCAGAAGGTCGTCGAACCGCCACAGTTGCCGCTCGACGGTGTTCCGAGGATGCCGCCGCAAGCAAGATCGACGAACGCCGTGAAGCACGGCATGTTCGCCTTGATCGTCACGGTGACTTCCGTGCCTTCCGTCACCGAGAGGACATACCAGTCGGTGTCGCGGAAGTCCGCGTCCGCCCAGAACGTGCCGGTGATCGTTTGCCCAAGCGATGCGATTTCAGCCGCGCCGCCACCGTTGCAACCACCGTTGGTGTCTTCACCGCACGCTTCGAACTCGGAAACCTCGCCGACATCGAGCTTGCAGCTACCAGCGCCGCATGCGCCGCAGAGGAACGCCGCAGCATCGGCGCAGAGTTGATCCCATTCGGTATTACAGCAGAACGAGTCTGCAGCGCAGACCGAATTGCAGCAGGATTCATCGTTGCACGCTGCACCGCCGTTGGCGGTGCAGCAGTCGCCGGCATTCGGATCGCCGCACGCAACGGGAACCTCGATGATCACAGTGCCGGAACCCGAGTTCGCCGCCGCATAGCCGCCGATTGCAATGATGTAATCGGTGCCCGCCGTTGCGGAGAAGGTCAAGAGCGATGTAAACGCGCCGCATCCTGCGCCGTCATCGTTGCATGCGATTGTTGAGGCAGGATCGCACGAGGTCAACACCGCGAGACGCGTGTCCCAAGCAGCTTGGTTACACGTCGAAACGCGATAGGTCGTCGTCTCGAGCGCGACGAAGCGGAAGTACTTCGTGTTGTAGAGAAGATCGTCGCCGTACGGTCCTGGATCGCAGATACCTGTGAGGTCAAGGTTTCCGATGCCAAGCGCCGTCGTGAAGCTGTTGGGTCCGACGAAGACATCAGTGATCGTCTTCGGATCGCAACCACCGCCGCCGCCACCACCGCAGGAGCCGCACGACGCAAGCGCCGCGTTCGCGCAGACCTGATCCCACTGGTTGTTGCAACAGAAGGCATCGGCGGCGCAAATCAAAGAGCAGCAATCTGCATCGCTGCAGTAGGGCGTCGTGTTGGCCGCGCAGCAGTCGCCAGCGGCTGGATCACCGCAGCCGCCACCTCCGCCACCTTGGCAACTCGCGCACTGGGCTGCGGCAGCATTCGCGCAGATCTGATCCCATTGAGTGCTACAGCAGAACGCGTCGGCTGCGCAGATCAGGTTGCAGCAGTCTGCGTCGTTGCAATATGGGGTTGTGTTGGCCGCGCAGCAGGTGCCCGTTGCCGGGTCGCCGCAAGATTGCGCGTACGCACTTGATGTCAGGATGAACGCGGCGACTGGCGCGCTCAACGCGAGGAAACTGGCCTTATGCATCTCAAGTCTCCGTTCGATTCGGGAACGACTCTTCTCGACTCGCCGTTCATCCCCAGGGTCGTGACTGGGGCGGCGAACGCGCGCAAATCGACTCAGAAGACGCGAGTCGCGTTCGCAACATAAGTCCTCCGTTGGTCAACGGAAGGCGAACACTCGAATAAATGATGAAAGGGGAAAAGATTAGAGAAACAAAGACAGCCCCC
>JBEIJG010000063.1:0-11168 GCA_040380385.1 Phycisphaeraceae bacterium
CGCAGCGATCGCTGCATCAAACGCGTTGTGAAAATCGTGGCAAAGTAGCGCGCCCGTCGCGCACATTAAGTGCGTGCCGTTCAAAAGCGCGAGCCCTTCTTTCTCCTCGAGTTCAAGCGGCGGGAAGCCGTAACTCTTCGTGACCCACGCGGCCGGCTCGATCGTGCCACTGTTTGGTCCGGGGCGCTTACCGCCGCCCTTTCCATCATGCCAACATTCGCCTTCACCAAGCAGCACCAGCGCTGCGTGCGCAAGCGGCGCGAGATCGCCCGACGCGCCGACCGATCCGCGCGACGGAATCGCTGGATCGACGTGCGCGTTGATGAGATCGATGATGCGCTCGAGCGTTTCGATGCGAATGCCCGACTTGCCGCGCGCGAGGCTCGCGGCGAGTACCACCATCAGCGCGCGAGAAACTTCGCGGGGGAGCGGTTCGCCGACACCCGCCGCGTGCGAACGAATGATGTTCCGCTGCAGTTCACAGGCGCGCTCGTGCGGGATCCGCACGCGCGACAAACTACCGAAACCAGTGTTGAGCCCGTACACGGCCTTACCGCTTTGCAGCGCCGTGTTGACAACCGCACGCGAACGGATCACCGCCTCGCGCGCGACAGGCGCGAGCGTGAGGCGCACGGGAGCCGAAATCGTTGCGCGCGCGATCCGCGCGACATCGCGAATCGAGAGTGGCGAGCCGTCGAGGACGACCATGTCGGCGGAGGCAGGTTGGCCAGTGGAGGCAGCGGATGGCAGAGACATGAGGAGGCTGTTTGAGGGGAAGCCGTTCGAGCGCCAACGCGGTGAGTGCGAGCAACGTGTGCAGCGCTCCCGAGTCAGCTGGGAAAGGTCGGAATATACGGATTCTGAAGAACGGATTCCCGGTCGCTGAATCTGCGGAATCTGAAGAGTCATCGGTCGCGCCCTTGCGGAGTTTCGCCGCACGACGCACAATCGGCGTATGTCGCTCGACCGAGCTGTTCCGAACAACACCGTCGCCCAAGATCGTCCCGTTCTGCGTACTTTCGCGCTTCCCGTTGGGATCGTGGCGGCTGTGTTTCTTTTCGCAGCGGTCGTTCCGTTTTGGACGAGTTTGCGCGGCGTCGCGGGGCCAACCGTCATGGACAGCGAGCGCCCGATGTTCGCCGCGATCGCGACGGTGCTTGCGTTCGCTGGCGCGACGGTGGTCGCGATCATTGTCGCGCGCATTGTGAACGCGGTCGTCGGCACGTTCGTTCTTGGCTGCGGTGTTGCGTACCTCGCGATGCGCGGCGGCGCGGCGCCTGATCTCGTGTTCGGCGGAACGAACCTCACGCATGCTGCGATCGAGTGCGGCGTGTGGGCAGTACTCGTCGCTGCGGCTTCGTGGGCGATCTATCGCTTCGGTGGTCGACTTTCTGACTACCCGCTGACGGGCGAAGAGGAAGTCGACTCAGCGACAGGTCCGATGGCGCGGCGTGCGTGGTTTGCGGGCGCGGCAGCGGTGGGAGTCGCGTGGCTCGCGGCCGTCACCGACACAAAGGGTCAGGCGATTGGCGCAGCCACGCTCGGCGCGTTCGCCGCAGGCTTCGTCGCGCGCAGCATTGCGCGTTCGACGCAGCCGGTTTTCGTCGCGGCTGCGACGGTGGCCGCCTTCGCCGCAACACTTGGCTACATCGCGTTTGCCGTGCAAGGCGACCTTGCTGTCGGCCTGATCGATGGCAGTTTCCCGCGTCTCCTTCGCATCATGCCGATCGACGCCGCCGCGGGAGCGCTCGCGGGAACGGCGATGGGTATAGGTTTCGCGCGCAGTTTCGCAGGGCCAGTCGAAGAGTAACGGGGAGTAACTGGGAGTAAGTGCGAAGAAGCGCGAGTGAGCGCAGCGTTCGCGTTTGAACCCATGATGTGCACGAGCGAAGCGTTCGCCGCTACGCTGCGCGGCTTATGACTTCTGCCAACTCGTCGCCTTCTGCCACCTCGCTTCTCGTCACCGGCACCATCGGTATCGACACCGTCGAAACGCCGTCCGCGCGTGCTGATCGCGTGCTTGGTGGAAGTGCCGCGTACTTCGCTGCAGCGGCGAGTCGCCTTGGACCAGTTCGGCTTGTCGGCGTCGTTGGCGACGATTGGCCAGCGCATCACCGCACGATTCTTGAGGGTCTTCCTGGCGTCGATCTCCGCGGACTCGAAATGCGCGCGGGCGGGAAGACCTTCGCGTGGGGCGGCAAGTACCTCGCCAACATGAATGAGCGCGAGACGCTGTTCACCGAACTCGGCGTCGTCGCCGATGCGCCGCCGAAGGTGCCGGCCGCGTTCCACGATAGCGGCCTCGTCTTCCTCGGAAACACGCACCCTGCGGTGCAGATTGGCTTGCTTGAGCAAGTTCCGAATCGAACGCTCGCCGTCGCCGACACGATGGATCTCTGGATCAACATCGCCCACGACGAACTCGTGCATCTCCTCTCGAAGGTCGACGGCATCGTCCTCAACGATTCCGAAGCGATGCACCTCACGGGCATTCGCAACGCGGTCACCGCGGGCCGTCGCATCCTCGGATACGGGCCGAAGTTTGCCGTCGTGAAGAAGGGTGAGCACGGCGCAGTCCTCGTCCATCGTGATGGCGTCGCGGTGGTGCCCGCGTTCCCCGCCGAGGAAGACATGGTCATCGATCCAACGGGCGCCGGTGACACGTTCGCCGGTGGTTTCATGGCACATCTTGCGCGCACGGGTCGCACCGATCTCGAGACGCTGCAAGCCGCGCTTTCGTGGGGAACCGTGATGGCGAGTTTCACGATTTCGTCGTTCTCGCTCGATGCGGTCACACGCGCGACGGCGCAGGACCTCGACGAACGCTATCGCCGATTCGCAGCGGTCGCGCGCGTCTGACGTGCGGTTTGTCGTCGCGTTACCCTGCGCGAATGACCTTCGTCCGTCCGCTTCATCGCGTTGCCGCCACGCTCGCGGCAGTTGCATGCACGCTTGTCACCCACGCGCAAACCTACACGCCGATCCGTGAACTCAACGGCGGTCCGCTTGTGCAACGCATGCAGAGCGCGTTGAAGGGGATCGGCGACGGTGGAACCGTCAGTGATGTGCGATTCAACCTGATCGCAGGCGAAATCTGGTTTGCGCAAGACGGTTGGAAGACGCTTGATCTCGCGACGGGTGAAGTGAAGCCAGCGCCGGGCGAGCCGCCCGCCTCTGCCGAAGCGGCGCGTGATCGTCGCGAGGGTCGCGAGGGTCGCGAGCGCCGACCGGCGCGCGGACGGCAGTTCACAAGCGAACCGAGCCCGAACGGCGAATGGACCGCGCAAAGCGAGGGCGGCAATCTCTTCCTTGTGCCAAAGTCGGGCGATCGAGTGCAAGTCACACGCGACGGGAACGACAACCTCAAGTACGGCCAAGCATCGTGGGTGTACGGCGAAGAGCTCGATCAAACGACGGCGATGTGGTGGTCGCCTGATTCAAAGCGCTTGGCGTTCTATCGCTTCGATGAATCGAAGGTCCAAGACTTCTACATCCTCGGCGGATGGACCGAAACGAATACGCGCGTTTTGAGCGAGGCCTATCCGAAACCGGGGCAGCCAAATCCAACGGCTGCGCTACTTGTCTACGACCTTGAAAGCGGCAAGACCGTCGAGATCGACGCGCTGAGTGAAGCATCGGGCGCGCTGCCGCATCCTGCCGAGTACTACCTCTTCAACGTGCGATGGACGCCCGATGGCAACGAGTTGCTGTATTCGCGCACGCCGCGTCGACAAGATGTCCTGCACGTGCTCGCGGCCAATCCTGAGTCGGGTACGTCGCGCGTGGTCGTCGAAGAAAGGCAATCGACGTGGCAAGAGAATCGCCCCGATATGCGCTTCTTTGAAGATGGAAAGCGCTTCCTCTGGGAGACAGAGAAAACGGGCTTCAAGCACTACGAATTGCGATCGCTCGATGGTTCGTTGCTCGCGACGGTCACGCGAGGTCCGTGGCCAGTCGAGTCGATCGTGCGTGTGGATGAAGAGCGCGAAGAGGTTTGGTTCACGGCGTGGAGTGGACCAGTTGCTGTGCGTCAGCAGTTGCACGTCGCGCGTTTCGACGGAACAAACGCGCGTCGCGTGACGAGCGAAGAGTTTCACCACAGCGATTTTCAGATCGCGCCCGATGGTTCGTTCGTGGTCGCAGCAGCGGAAACAACGACAACGCCGCGACAGACGGTGGTCTACAAAGTGGGTGGTGAGGCGGATCGCACGACCGCGCCGTTCGCGACGCTCGGCGCAGGCAACGTGAAAGGCTTCACAACCCACGAGTTGACGCCGAGCGAACTTTTCACATGCAAGGCTGCGGACGGCGTGACGGAACTCTACGGAAAGCTGCATTTCCCGCCGAAATTTGATCCCTCAAGGAAGTACCCGCTCATCGTTGAAACCTACGGCGGGCCGACGGTGAAGTTGGTCACCGATCGCTTCGAAGCGGGTGATGCGGTGGCGGCGCTCGGATTCATTCTGATGACGGTCGACAACCGCGGTACACCGGGTCGTGGAAAGGCGTTCGCGAGCGCGGCGTACATGAAACTCGGCGTGGTCGACGCCGACGATCAAGCGGCGGCGGTTGCGCATCTCGTCGCGGCGCGGCCTTACATCGATGGCGCGCGCGTCGGAATCACTGGTCATAGTTACGGAGGCTACATGAGCGCGATCTGTGCGATTCGTCATACAGAAGTCTTCGCAGCTGCGGTCGCCGGCGCGCCGCCCACGGATTGGCGGCAGTACGACACGATTTACACCGAGCGCTACATGCGCACGCCGCAAGAGAATCCCGAGGGCTACGACGCCGGAAGTTGCATCAAACAGGCCGCGAAACTCAAGGGGAAACTGCTGCTCCTGCATGGCATGATGGATGACAACGTTCATCCCAACAACACGTTTGAACTCGCAAACGCGCTGCAAGCGATCAACCGGCCATTCTCGATGATGATCTTTCCGAACTCGGATCACGGCATTCGGAGCCCGTCGGTTGAGAGTGTGAAGTGGTCGTTCTTTGTCGAAGCACTTGCGCCTGTCGCACCCGACTGGCCAACGAAGTCTGCCGCGGCTGCGGCGGCGAGCGCGCCAGCCGCGCCCACAACAGAGAGAGGTACGCGATGAGTCCGAGTGAACGCACACTGCCGCCCGATCGATCACACGTCGCGACGGAGCAGCGCCACGATGAATCGCGCGTGCTCGATAGGCTCGACACCGACGACATCGTGTTGTTGCTTGCGCGTGACCAACGTCGCGCGGTCGAGTCGGTGGAGCGCGCCGCGGAAGAGATCGCGCGATTTGCTGATGCGGCCGCGGCGTCGCTCGCGCGTGGCGGGCGGCTGGTTTACGCGGGTGCTGGCACGAGCGGTCGACTCGGCGTACTCGACGCGAGCGAATGTCCGCCGACCTTCCGAAGTGATCCCGCGCAAGTTGTTGGCATCATTGCGGGCGGCGACGGTGCGCTGCGTCGCTCGAGCGAGGGACGCGAAGATGAGGAGGAGGGGGTCGCAGAAGAGTTCGCGCGGATTTCGCTCGATGCGCGCGATTGCTTTCTTGGTATCGCCGCGGGCGGAACGACCCCGTACGTTCTTGGCGCGATTCGGCTTGCGAAAGAGCGCGGTGCGGTGACGGGCTTTTTGACGTGCGCGCCACACGCGCGGCCGGATCATTGCGACCATCGCATCGTGCTTGAAACGGGCGCGGAGATTCTGACGGGCTCAACGCGCCTCAAGGCTGGAACGGCCACGAAGATCGCGCTCAACGCGATCACCACGGCGATGTTTGTGCGTCTTGGAAAGACCTATGGGAATCTCATGGTCGATCTTGCGGCGACCAACGACAAACTCGTCGATCGCGCCTGTCGCATCTATCGTGAGTTTTTCACCAGCGATACACGCGAAGAGTCACACGCGATGCTCCACGCCGCGGGCGGCATGCTCAAGGTCGCGATCGTGATGCGTGCACGAGGTGTTGCGCGCGCGGAGGCTGAAGCGTTGCTTGCGGCACACGGCGGAAATCTTCGCAGCGTGATTGGATGAGGCGCACTGGAAACTCTGAACACGGCGTTCGCGACGCACAAAACGCACAAAGTGCGCAAAATGCACAAGGCACCCGTTCTCACGGGTGCCTTGATGCATGTTCTCGATTGCGCGCTTCACACTCGCCGCTGCGGCGGCTCGTGTTTGGAGCGGTCGCCGCTGCGGTAGCTCCCTTTGACGCTACTTACGCCAGAGCGAGCAAGTTGCGAAGCAGGTTGCGACCGCTCATCTCTTCGCGTTCGCCGCTGCGGCGGCTCACTTTGACGTGACTCTCACCAAAGCGAGCGAAAGCGAAGCGAGTCGCGAGCGCTCAAATACGCGACCGCTCAGATGTTGTCGTTGAGGCCCTTCATCGCGCGGATGCGGACCTTGCGGCTCGCTGGCTTCGCCTTGATGGTGATCTCTTCGCCGGTGAAGGGGTTCTTGCCCTTGCGTGCCTTGGTGGCTGGCTTGTTGACGGTGCGCATCTTCGCGAGACCGAAGAGATTGAACGAGCCGCATCCCTTCTTGCCGAGGTCAGCCTTCATCATCTCGTTGAGGGTGTCGAAGACATGGACGACTTGCTTGCGGGTGAGACCCGTCATCGTCGAGATGTCCTTGTAGATGGAACCCTTGGTGCGGATCTTCGAAGCTGGGGTGATCTTGATCTTGCTAGCCATAGTGTCGGAATCCTTTCGAGGCATGCCTGACAAGCTCCTTGCTTGTCGATTTTGCGGAAAATAAAGGCCTTGGACGTTGCGTACAAGGCCTTGCGGTAGTGAAAATGACGAAAAACACGGGGTTTTTCGCATTCCGCCCCAAATAGGCTGTTTTTCCCGCGTTTCTGATGTGTTTTGGCCGCTTGCCAACAGTCCGTCGCGATTTAGACCGGAATCGTGTCGTCGTCGGAGTCGAGGAACGCCGAGGGGCGACGCGGCGCAACAGGCGGCTTCGCGCCGCTTGAGGGTGGCGCGATCACGGGCGCGGTCGGGGCGGTTGAGCGCGCGATGCGCTGCATAGAAACGCGGAAATCGCCGATCGGTAGCGAGATTCCTCGTTCGAGGCGCTTGCGATACCAACGCTTGCCGTCGTGCATGATGCCGGACGAACTTCCTGCGTCGATGAGGGACCACTTCTCGCTTCCGATCGCAATCACCGCGTGGAGCGGGTCGACCGAAGGGTGGCACAACTGCAGATCCATCGTGTTGGCGCGGCCGATGGTCAGGCGCGGTGCGCCGCTCGAACGAGCCGCCGCGAGTCCCGTCAAATCAGCGCAAAGATGCACATTTCCTTCGTGGTCGGTCACCACGAGTATGTCTCGTGTCGGGGCGGGTTCGCCGTCGGTGAGCTCCTCAATCGCGAGTTTCACCACGCGATTGGTCGAGCCGTCGGCCGACATCTCTGGCCGCGCGTCAATCCACTCGGGCTGATGTGGCGGTCCGCCGCCCAGCCACACGTAGACGCTGCCAACACAAACCCAGTTGTCGGCCGAGAGCATGGCCGAACGCGCCGGGCCGGATTCAACCTCGAGCCCGCCGATCGAACCAGCATCGCACGCCATCCAACGACCGTTCGACTGAAACACGAACGCATGTCGACGACTGACCTTCGCGTTGTCCACCACAAAGTCGCAGTTCGACTCGCGCCCGATCCAGTATCCACGCGTGGGATCGAGCTTTTTCTGGGCGAGGACGGTGCCGTCGGGTTGTGACAGGATGAGTTCAGCCACGGGATTCGCAGGATAGAGGGAATGGCGCGCGCGTGTCAGCGACGGCCGTCGACAGGCGCGCGGCCCACGGAGTGATACGCAAATCCATGGGCATGCATTGCCTCGCGTCGATAGAGATTTCGTCCATCGAAGATCAACTTGGACGGCATCACCGTCGCGAGCCGGCTGAAATCAGGTGCTCGGAACTCGTTCCACTCGGTCGAAATCACGAGCGCATCGGCGCCTTCGGCCGCGTGATAAAGATCGCGGGCGTGTTCCGCGGTTGGCAACGCCTTGCCGAGGTTCTCAAGCGCCACGGGATCGAAGGCACGGATCGTTGCACCTGCCGCAAGGGCTCGTTCCATCAACGCGATCGCGGGCGCTTCACGAATGTCATCGGTACGAGGCTTGAAGGCGACGCCCCAAAAGCCGAGGCGCTTTCCGCGCAAATCCTTGCCGAGAACGCCTTCGACCTTGGCCCAGAAATGAGAGCGCTGCGCCTGATTCACGCGGTGTACGGCCGCATTCAGCTCGCACTCGAAACCCGCCGCGCGCCCCATCGAGACGACCGCGAGCGTGTCCTTCGGGAAGCACGATCCGCCGTATCCGAGGCCCGGATAGAGGAACTGATTTCCAATGCGCTTGTCGGCGCACATGCCTTCGCGCACGCTGGTCACATTCGCGCCGTAGCGCTCGCAAAGGTTGGCGATTTCGTTGATGAACGAGATCTTGCAGGCGAGCATCGCGTTCGACGCGTACTTCACCATTTCCGCCGAGCGAACATCCATCACAAAGATCGGATTTCCTTGGCGCACGAACGGCTCGTACAGGTCGCGCATGACTGCGGCGGCATGCTCGCTTTCAACGCCGCACACGACGCGATCCGGCTTCATGAAATCGTTGATCGCATCGCCTTCCTTCAAAAACTCCGGATGATCCGCGATGTGGAAGGGGATTTTCGTGCGTGATGCGATGAGGTCACGAACTTTGTGGCTCGTTCCGACCGGCACCGTGCTCTTCACAACGACCGTCTTCGGGGCAGCGGTTGGGCCGATGGCTTCGATCGCATCGGCAATGTCCGCGGCGACGCGCAAGACGTACTGCAAGTCGGCGCTTCCGTCTTCATCGCTCGGCGTTCCGACACAAATGAAGATGACGTCCGCGTGCTGATACGCCGCCAGCTTCTCCGTCGTGAACGACAAGCGTCCCGCTTGCGCGTTGCGCAGAATCATCTCGGAGAGGCCTGGCTCATAGATCGGGCTCTCGCCGCGACGCAGCATCGCAACCTTCGCTGCATCGACGTCGAGGCAGACGACATCGTTGCCCGTTTCGGCGAAACACGCTCCCGTCACGAGTCCTACGTAGCCGGTCCCGACCATTGTCAATCGCATATTCATTTCCTTTCAGGCTCCCGGGGGTCGAGAGGGGATGCAATCTAGCACCCCACCAGCAAGATGCGCTTCAAACTCAATCAAGCCGCTCTTGATTGTTGTCATCGCGCCGTCGCGCGCTCCGGCGTAGCCGCCAAGCCCCGACGCAGCGACCACGCGGTGACAGGGGACGATGACCGGGAGCGGATTTCTCCGAAGCGCTTGGCCGATAGCACGACAAAGCGCGTGTCCGCCGCCGAGTTCAAGCGCGACCCAGAGATAGGTCCGCGTCTCACCGAACGGAATGCGACGGGACGCATTCCAAACGTCGCGCTGAAACGGCGTGCCGTTCCCGACGGGAAGCGCATCGAGGCTTGAGAAGTCGCCGGCGAAGTACGCGCGGATGCGCGCGACCGTTTCGAGCGCTGCGAGATCGTCGGTTTCACACGGTGGAGCGGTCGCGCCATCGACGAGCCAGTCGGCGACGAGGTGCCCGTTGCGACGGCCGACAGCAAGTGCGCCGATCGGCGACTCGACCACCAAAGATCCGCTGACCGAGACTCGGTCCGGCTGCGCGATCGCGGGATGGCGGCGAGATAGCAAGCCCATGAGCGCAGCGTAGCGCCGAGGCCGTCGTCGACTACTATCCGGCCCCATGAGCGCCCCCTCAACTGCCGTTTCCTCAAGCCACGCATCTTCAAGCCACGCATCCTCAAGCCACGCATCCTCGCGCCCGATGCCCGCGGGCTTCCCCTCCGACATTCCCCTCGACGCGATGAGCATCGATTTGCTCGCGATGCTCGAGCGCTATGACCCCGCCGCTGCGCGTTTGTTCGCACAAGAGGCTGAGCGCCAGGCAACCACGCTCGAGCTGATCGCCAGTGAAAACCACGTCTCGACCGAGGTCATGCACTCGGTCGGCTCGTGGCTGACGAACAAGTATGCCGAGGGCTATCCCGGCAAGCGTTACTACGGCGGCTGCGAATTCCACGACGGTATCGAGGACTTGGCGCGCGATCGCGCGAAGCAACTCTTCGGCTGCAAGTTTGCGAACGTCCAGCCACACTGCGGCGCCAACGCAAACACCGCCGTCTTCATGGCGATGTGCAACCCTGGCGACACGATCCTGTCGCTGCCGATCAAGTCGGGCGGCCACCTTTCGCACGGCCTGAAGGTGAACTTCTCGGGCACCTTTTACAAGATCGCCGAGTACGACCTCGACGCGCAAACTGAACTGCTGGATTACGACGAGATCGCGCGAATCGCCCGTGAAACCAAGCCAAAAATGATCATTTGCGGTTACTCCGCCTACCCGCGCGTCATCGACTTTGCGCGCTTCCGTGCGATTGCCGATGAAGTTGGCGCGGTGCTCATGGCCGACATCGCCCATATCGCCGGCCTCGTCGCATCGGGCGTGCATCCGTCGCCGTTCCCGCATGCGCACGTCGTGACGACCACGACCCACAAGACGCTCCGCGGACCGCGCGGTGGCTTGATTTTGACCAACGACGAAGAGATCGCGAAGAAGGTCGATCGCAAGGTGTTCCCCGGTTCGCAAGGCGGACCGCTCATGCACGTGATCGGTGCAAAGGCCATCGCGTTCGGCGAAGCGCTGAAGCCCGAGTTCAAGACGTACAGCCAGCAGGTTGTGAAGAACGCGCAGGCGCTTGCTGCGGCGCTCGTGAAGCGCGGCTACCGTCTTTGCTCGGGCGGCACCGACAATCACCTGATGCTTGTCGATCTGCGCGCGCGCTCGGCCGACCTGACGGGCGCCGATGCAGAGAAGTGGCTTGAGCGCGCTGGCATCATCGTGAACAAGAACGGCATCCCGAACGATCCGCGTCCTCCGATGGTGACGAGCGGCCTGCGCCTCGGCACGCCAGCGCTCACCTCGCGCGGTCTGAAGGAAGCCGAGATGGAACTCGTCGCTGCGTGGATTGATCGGGTGCTCGGGACGTCCGGCGATGCGGCGACGATCGACGCGGTCCGCGGCGAGATCCGCGCGTTCTGCGGCAAGTTCCCGCTGTTCCACTGAGCTCATGAGCGGCGCCGCGCCATCGGTTCCCGGTGTATCGGTCCCTGAAGAATGGCG
>JBEIJG010000064.1:0-11154 GCA_040380385.1 Phycisphaeraceae bacterium
ATTTGCGTCATGCGCAATCGAGCATGCCTCGCGCATGGACGCGGCGAGCCGCGGCTTCGCTCCGCAGCTCGACATCACAACTTCACATCTCAACTTCACATCACAACTGCACATCACAGCTTCGAATCAGACCTTCAGATCGAACCTTCAGATCGAACCTTCAGATCGAACCTTCAGATCGAACCTTCAGATCGAACCTTCAAACCATACATCGAATCCGCGCGCCCAAGGAATCTACCGCCCATTGGGTCACGGGCGCGGCAGTGTACCGCCCGTAGGGGTGGGTGGTGAGAACGAAGCACACTTCCCGAATTCGGCTTGAATTCGTCGGGAATCGCGCCGAGGCGCGTCCGTCGGGCTTGTACGCCCGAATACGCTCCAACCCCGATGATTTACCGCTTCCTCCGAGGCTTCAACGAGATCTACCCAGTCGCTGTGCTGTTCGCGTTTATCGCGGCGTTTTTCGTCGCGTTCGCGTTCACCGTGATTTATCCGCTCGTTCCGATCATCTTGATCATCTCGTCGGTGTTCTTGGTCGTGATTGCGCGCGTGACCTTCCTCGTGCTGCGGCACTTTGAGCGCGGTATCGCGCTCGCATCGCTTCGAAATGGCAAGTGCCCAGCGTGTGCGACGGCGTGCGATGTTCTGCGTGTTGGCGAGAGCCGCGTGCAGGAATGCCCTGCTTGCCGTCGGATTTTCGACGAAGTTGGTGCGCCGTACGTCCCGCAAGAGCGCGTGGAGGACGCGGACAAGCCCGTGAGCCTCGAGCATGCGAGCCCTGACGTTGCCCGCGTCGTCGCCGATGGATCCGGGGGCGTCTGAAGTGGCCGATCCTCGCGACACCGTCGTCATTGCTCGATTTCCTGACGAACTCTCTGCGCTACTTCTCGTGGGTGACCTCGAAGCCGAGGGGATTCCCGCGACCGTCCTTGGTGGTTTGACTGCGCAATTGCGCGCCGAGGCGCCAGGGCTCGTTTCTGTGCTCGTTCGACGTGGCGATCTCGTGCGTGCGGAACAACTTCTCGCCGAGCGCGCGCCGCCGCCTGGTTGGGAAGACGAAGCGGAAGCGATGGAGCCAGAGGGAGAGGATCCGGAGGGTGACGATCCCGATGAGGATGGTGGCGCTCCCAATGCGACGGACCCGCGCGTTCGGTAGGATTCGTCCCTTCGCATGCGCACGGTCCTTTTCATCTGCACGGGCAACACCTGCCGTTCACCGATGGCGGAGGGGATCGCGCAGAAACTCCAAGACGCGGGCACGTTTGGCGAACTCGGACAGTTGTTTTTCGCTTCCGCCGGAGTCAATGCGTTTGATGGCGCGTCGACGAGTGGTGAAACCGTTGAAGTGCTCGAGCGCATGAAGGCACCGGTTCCTGAGCATTCGAAGCGCCTGACGGCGGAGATGATCCGCAAAGCCGATCTCGTGCTCGCGATGACCGCTGGCCATGTCGCTCGGGCGCGCACACTTGTCGCGAACGATGCAACCGCGCAAGCGAAGATTCAATTGCTTGATCCAGATGGCGACGTTGATGATCCGATCGGCCTCGGTCAACGTGCCTACGACGAACTCGGCGCGTATTTCCTCGAGTTGATTCCTGCCCGCCTCAAGGGGATGCTCCAGTCATGAAAATCGCTCTCGGATGCGACCATCGCGGCGCTGTCGCGACACAAGCTCTCATCGCGCACCTCAAGGCAGATGGCCATGAAGTGGAGCCGATCAGTGAGATGTCTGGTGCGATGACCGACTATCCCGACAGCGCGTACGCCGCGTGCAGCAAGGTGTCGCGTGGCGAAGTCGAGCGCGCAATTCTCATCTGCGGAACGGGCATCGGGATGTGCATCGCTGCGAACAAGATTCGCGGCATTCGCGCAGCGCTCGCGCAAGACGAACTTTCCGCGCAACTCTCGCGCACACACAACGACGCGAATGTGCTTTGTTTGTCGGCAGATTTGCTTGGTCACACGTTGGTCAAGCGCATCGTCGACACGTGGGTGCATACGCCGTTTGATGGCGGCCGCCACCTGCGCCGCCTGCACAAGATTGAAGCGATCGAACGCGGCGAAGATCCGTCATCGCTTCGCGCCTAAACATCGTTCCGCTGCGTGAATGCAGCATCAACGCTGGGTTTTGGAGTTTGCATGTACGACCGCATCACGATCACGCGTGCGCCGAAGGCGCCAGCCATTTTCGCAGCATTTTCCGATGATCGCGCGCTCGCGAAGAGCGATCGCAACGCATCGCGTGACGCCGCGGTGTCGGCCGCGAGTTTCCGCGCCGAGCTTGGCGAAACCACGGCCGCGAGCGACGGGTCCATCATCGTCGGACTCGGGAAAAAGGCCGATTTCAACGCGAAATCGGCGCGCACGGTGGGTGCGCGTTTGGTGCGCGGGCTTGAGCGCATGAAGGTCGCGAAGGCGCATCTTGCATTTGGCTCGCTTTTCGGCGCGCGTGAAACACAAGAATTCGCGCAAGCGATCGGCGAAGGCATGGGGCTGGCGAATTGGCGCGTCGACATGTTCGATGGCAAGGCCACGCAGCGTGCGCCGCGCGCTGGTTCGCTCGCGGTTGATGCGGGCGACGGCAAGTTCGGCGAAGGTTTCGCGCGCGGCCTTGAAATTGCGGCAAGCGTGAACGAAGCGCGTCGCATCGCGGCAACGCCACCAAACATCTGCACGCCCACGTGGTTCGCGGGCGAAGCGAAGAAACTCGCGCGCGCCGCCGGGCTTTCGTTCAAGGTGATTTCGTTCGCCGACGCGAAGAAACTCGGCATGGGCGGCATCGTTGCTGTTGGTCAAGGCAGCGACGAGAAGAGCCTCATCGCGATTCTTGAGTACAAGCCGAAGCGCGTGAGTGCGAAGGCGCGCGGTCAAACGCTCGCGCTCGTTGGCAAGACGCTTACGTATGACACCGGCGGCTACTCGCTCAAGGTGAACAACGGCATGAAGGGCATGAAGTACGACAAGTGCGGCGGCGCTGCGGTGTTCGGCGCGATGCACGCGATCGCGCATGCGAAGCTGCCGATCCGCGTCGTCGCGCTCTTCCCAGCCGCGGAAAACATGGTGAGTTCGAACGCGTATCGCCCCGATGACATCATCACGATGTACAACGGCACGACGGTCGAAGTGACGAACACCGACGCGGAAGGGCGTCTTGTGCTTGCCGATGCGATTTCGTACGGCTGTGAGAAGTACAAGCCGACAGCGATGGTCGAGTTGTCGACGCTGACCGGTGGCGTGGTGACGGCGCTTGGATCGTGGAGCGCGGGCTACTTCTGCGACGACGCGAAACTACGCGATGCGATCGAATCGAGTTCTGAACGCACGGGCGAAAAAGTGTGGCGCTTGCCGCTCTGGAAGGAGCACAAGGATCACATGAAGAGTCAGCACGCGGACATCATCAATTCCAATCCGTCCCGCCTCGCGCACCCGATTCAGGGTGCCGCGTTCCTCGACTTCTTCGTTGATAAGAACGTCCCGTTTGCGCACATCGATATCGCAGGTGTCGCCAACAGCGAAGCCGCGAGCGATCTTTGCGTCGCAGGCCCAACGGGCTACGGCGTGCGGCTGCTTGTTGATCTCGTCGAAGGCATGTGCTGAGAATCTTCGGTAGCGAAGCAGTAACGCTGCGCTTGAGCCATCACAGATGCACGTCATTGCTCACTCATGAGCCGCGCATTCAGCCCGTACTCGGCCAGCGAATTTGGATTCGTCGATTCTGCGCAAGGCAGTCACGGAGATAGAGATTGATGAGGCTTTGATACGGAACGCCCGCCTCTTTTGCCATGCTTTTGAAGTAGGTGACGACATCTTCAGAAAGGCGCATGGTTACTGGCTTCTTGAGTTTCGAGGCATACGGGTTCCTTCGCGACTTCATCTTCGAAAAGTCGTACTCAGTTTTCATGGTTGGCCCTCACTGTAGTGCTGTGCTTCTGACTTGGTGGCTTTGCGCGCCGAGATGATGCGAATGGTTTCTCCTGAGTGTCGTTCGCAGTGAACAACGACGAGTAGCCTCGCCGCAGCGCTCATACCCAACATGACGAACCGCTCCTCTTGATGAAAATGCGCTTCATCAAAAAACTGAACGGCGAAATCGTCATAGAACACGGAGCGAGCTTCCTCAAAGGAAACACCGTGTTTCCGACGGTTCAGAGTTGCCTTGGCGGGATCCCACTCAAACTGCATATGCACACTGTATGTACAACATTGGACGAGTCAAGAACGAGTCGCGATTCCGATCGTTCTTGAGCGTTGAGTCGGCTGATTGAACGAGTTGCAGCCGACGCGTCAGCCCAGCCGTGATTTCCGCACCCACATCGCAACAACCGTGACATCCGCCGGCGAAATGCCTGCGAGTCGACTTGCTTGCCCGAGTGTGCGCGGTCGGAAGCGCGCGAGTGTTTCGACCGCTTCATTGCGAAGGCCGCGAATCTCGCGCGGATTCAGCGACTCGGGAATCGACACGGAGTCGTACTCCGATTGACGTCGCACTTCGGCGTACTGACGCAAGACATAGCCTTCGTAGCGAAGGTCATTCATCGCGCGCTCGACGAGTGGAACGGGTACGCCGTCGACCGCACGCGCAACACGCTCCGCAACCCATGTGACTTCAACTTCCGGTCGCTTCACGAGATCCGCAAGTCGCACGTTTGCTTCGCGCATCTCGCCAAATGCGCGCAAAATCGCGTCTTTCATCTGCATGCGCGCTTCAAACTCTGCGCGTTGTACGCGTCCGATGATGCCCCACGAAAGACCAAGCGGCGTGAGTCGTTCGTCGGCGTTGTCGGCGCGCAACAGCAAGCGATGTTCAGCCCGCGAAGTGAACATGCGATACGGCTCACGCGGCGTACGAGTGACAAGATCGTCGAGCATCACGCCCGTGTACGCCTCGTGTCGCGCGAGCCGTACGAGTTCAAGTCCGCGTGCGCGGCGCGCGGCATTCACGCCGGCCATCAAACCTTGCGCGCCAGCTTCTTCGTAACCGCTTGTGCCGTTGATCTGTCCTGCGAGGAAAAGTCGCGGCACGCGCTTTGTTTCCGTCGTTGCGTCGATCTGATGTGGCCACACCATGTCGTACTCAACGGCGTAGCCAAACTTCTGAATCTCGGCGTTTTCAAGGCCACGCAGCCCGCGCACAAGCGGCAACTGCACGTCGGCCGGAAGCGATGTTGAAACACCGTTGAGATAGACCTCGTCGGTGAAAAGCGACTCTGGCTCGAGGAAGACGTGATGTGCGTCGCGATCGGCGAAGCGCACGATTTTGTCCTCAATCGAAGGGCAGTAGCGGGGGCCGCACTCGGCGTCGATTTGCCCTGAATACATCGGCGCGCGCGAAAGATTGTCGCGAATCAGCGCGTGAATCGCCGGCGTCGTTTCGGTTTCGCGGCACTCGATTTGCGCGAGATGAGGGAAGCGGCCTGCGGCAAGTGCGCGTGGCGAGCGATCGCTGAATGGCGTTGGAATATCGTCACCAGGCGCGGGCTTCAGTGCGTGCCAGTCGATCGAGCCGCGCGCAACGCGTGGCGGTGTTCCGGTCTTCAAGCGGCCAAGTTCGAAGCCAAGTGATTTGAGCGCAGCGCTGATGCCGCGCGCGCTGCCTTCGCCGATGCGTCCGCCTTCGTTTTTCTCTTCGCCCGTGTGCATGAGGGCGCGCATGAACGTGCCGGTGGTGAGCACGACTGCGCGTGCGGCGAGCGTGCGTGGCGTTGGGTGTGCCGCTTCGAGTGGAATGGTGTAGACGCACTCAGCAAGGGTGTCGCCGCGCGTGTTTGCGGCGATGGCCGATTGATCCGCGCCGACACGCTGCGAACCTTCAGGAAGCAGCACACCACACGAAGCACCGTCGGCATCGGTGAGAATCGCGTCGACCGTCGCCGCGAACACGTCGATCGCGGCGTGCGCCGCGTTGCCTTCATCGTCGCCTTCAGTACTGAGAGCCGCGATAAGTCGCTGGACTTCCGCGCGATACGCGTACTTGTCGCACTGCGCGCGTGGTCCTCGGACCGCAGGGCCCTTCGAACCATTGAGCACTTTGAATTGGATGCCTGACCCGTCGGCCGCAAGCCCCATCAAGCCGCCGAGTGCGTCGATTTCGCGCACCATCTGGCCCTTCGCGAGTCCGCCGATCGCGGGGTTACAACTCATTTGCCCAAGTCGCGCGGGCTCCATCGAAATGAGCGCGACGCGTCCGCCTGTGCCGAGTGCGGCCGCGGCCGCGCGCGCCGCTTCGGTGCCCGCATGGCCGCCGCCCACGACGATGACGTCGTAGTGGTCGGTGTGAAGCGGATTTGGTGCCGATTCGATGCGCATTTGACGGTGCGAAATGTTCGCGGGGGCGCAATGGTAGCGGGGGAGGCGTTACACTCCCGCCCCCCGCCGCCATAGCTCAATTGGCAGAGCACCTGATTTGTAATCTGGAGGTTACCGGTTCAACTCCGGTTGGCGGCTTTCGCGAGGCGTGGTGAACGTGCACGTGCGCAGACGGCGCGCGGCGTGTTCCCAGTGCCCCACTGAACATGCTCACGCTCGTTTCCGCCGCCAGCGTTCTTCCATCTTTCATTGCTTCATCGATCGCATTCGCGCAAGCAGAGGGTGCGTCGACGTCTGCCGGCGCGCCGCAAGCGGCGACCAATGCGGCAACCAGCGCCGCGCCCGAAACAGCGCAAGTTGCTGCGACAACGACTACGCCAACCGTCGCGCCTGCGGTCGCCGCACCGCCAGATCCAGCGCAAGAAGCGATGTTGCGCATCGTGCGCGCGCTGGAAGACACCGCGTTTGGCCAGTGGCTGCGCGAGCACGAAGTGCTGTGGAATCTCATCGCGATCGGAAGTCTGATCGCCCTTGGATTTGTGCTCAATCTTGTGCTTCGTCGTGTGCTCTCAACGATCGTTGCGCGCGCGCTTGCGAAGGCAAAGCGTGAGCGGCTTGCGGCCGCGATTGTTTCATCGAAGTTGCTCGCGCCGATCGCGGCGATTGCGCCGTTGCTTCTCGTCGCGCGACTTGTTGGCGTTCTTGGAACTGCGGGTGCGATCAACGCGTTGCTCGCGTTCAATGTTTCAAACGTGCTCGTTGCGATCGCGATTCTGCGCGGAATGGGCGCGGTTTCGCGATTCCTCGCCGTGGCCGATGAACTCTACTCGTCGCGACCGGAAGTCAATCGCCCCGGCGCACTGCGCGGATATCGACAGGTTGCGATGGTCGCGCTCGCGCTTGTTGGTGGCATTTCGGCGGCAGCGATCGCGGTTGGAAAGAGCCCGGTGGTGTTCCTTGCTGCACTCGGCGCGGCTGGCGCGATTCTCGGCGTGGTCTTCAAGGACGTGCTTTTCTCGCTTGTCGCGAATCTCATGCTCACTGCGAACGACGCGATTCGACAGGGCGACTGGGTCGAGATGAAGCAGCACGGAATCGATGGGCGGATCGCGGAGATCAAGACGACCGCGGTGCGCGTTCAGAATGCCGATGGCACGGTGCACGCGATTCCAATTTCGCGCTTCGTGCAAGAGCCGTATCTCAACTATCGCTCGAAGTACGGTTCGCCCGGTCGGCGCGTGCGACGCAGTGTGCGCGTGGATGTGCGCAGCGTGCGCGCACTCGATGCGCAAGATCTCGCGCGGCTCGAACGTGACAATCTCGCGACGTCGCCTGAGATGAAGGGCGTGGCAGAGCGCGCGCGCCAGGCCGCGGGCGCGGCGGGGGCGGTGACGAATCTCTGCGTGTTCCGCGCGTTCGTCGAGCGATTCCTCGCGGCGAACGACGCGATCGATGCGTCGCTTCCAATCGTTGTGACGCAGCAAGAGGCCTCCGCGACTGGCGTGCCTGTCGAGGTGCTTTGCTTCATCAAGCCGAATGCGGCGCCGGATCTTGCAAGCGTTGAGGGCGCGATCGTCGATCGCATGACGCTTGCCGCGGAACGGTTTGGCTTGCGGCTCTATCAAGCGCCAAACGACATCGGGCCCTCGGTGCCACCGCCGGCGTTCTTGCAGGCCTGAGTGGGGGCGCGGCGGGATGGCGTCGCGCGGACCGTTCGGGCGGCCGAGGTTGCTGCGGCGGCGGGATCGAGTTGGATCAGTGTCGGGCCCGCGTCGGACCCGTGTCGGACCGACGTCGGACTTGCGTCGGATCACTGTTTGACCACCTTCGGACCCAGTTTTGACCGACTTCGCACCAGCCTGCACAGACCGACGTTTGCTCGAGAGAGTTGCCTGATTCACGCCGCGATTCGTTTGCGGACACTCCGTTTGGCCTGTACTATCCCTGCCCCGTCTCGCGGCGGGAAACATCCAAGGGCGGATACTCAAGCGGCCAACGAGGGCAGACTGTAAATCTGCTGACTATGTCTACGGGGGTTCGAATCCCTCTCCGCCCACTTGCTTGAGCGGCTGCCGCTGCGGCGGCAGCCTTTGGTGATAGGACGTCGCGGTTGTGCTTCCCAACAATGGGCGGCACAACCTCGCTTTGTTTTTGGGGTTACGAGCAAGCGAAGCGAAACGTTGCGAACCGATGCCTCGCTTTGCGCGGTCCGGGTGCTGTGACGCCTCAACTCAATTCAATCTTCGTGTGCCGCTTTGGGCGCGATGTGCGTCGCTTTTTGGGGCGCGTCATGCCCCCGGGTTGGCTCGGCGGTGTCGGCGCGGGGGTGCGCTCTTGCCGCGTTGCCGTCAGCGTCTCCGCTGTCCCCGGAACCGAAACCCTCCGACGGACACGCCAGGGGTTGACGAAGCGCGCAGTCGCAACTGTCATGCCGGTACAGCGAGCGGAGTCGAAGCATGGTGGCGAAGCAACAACATCAACCCGATGAAGCGTGGATCGTGTTTCGCTGAAACAGCGCTCCGATCCGCACGCGTCGAGATAGTGACTTCGATGGTGTCGCATTGATGGATGCCGCGACCCTGCTGCTCCACTCCATGGAGATGGTGCCAGCATCATCGACCGGACCCACTCGCTCTTAGGAAGGCGTATTGCTTGCGAAGGCGTGCGGTGCGGCCGGTCGGTTTCCGACGACGCTGTTGGTCTCCGCGCGCGATGCGGCGGTGGAGGTTGCCAACGAAGCACAGCAGAGGGGCATCCAAGTGAAGCGCGTGCCCGCGCGGACTCTTGCACGCAGCACTCGTGAGGCGCGCGAGGGTTTCGCTGCGCAGTTCGGCGGTGAACCGACCTGAAGCGGCCGCCGTCGGACGCGGGTCAGGCGTGGTGTGCGCCGAACGCGTTTCGTGGCTCCTGGGCCCGCTGGTACGCGGATTGGCGTCGTCGTACGTGGATTTCTGGGAAAGCATCGCAGTTTTGGGGCCGCGACCATCATCCGTAAGCGTTTTGGTGGCTTCATCAGTATTATTGCGGACTATGCCAACAGAACCGTCCTACCGCGCCGCTGGGTATGCCGCCTTGATCGAGCGCTACCAGATCCAGGGCGTCGCGCCGTGGCACCAATCTCTGGTGTGTGACGGGGCAGCGAAGCGGATCGAGTCATCCGCCACCGGCGAGACGGAGACGTATCCGGCGCAGTACTGGCCCGGCGACGACCCATGCGACCATCTTGAGTTTGCGCTCAAGTACGACGGCACGGACCTCGCGCTACTCGCGAAGGTGCTTCCGGCGATCGGTTCCGGTCCGATCGCGCAGTGGGTGCTGGCCACGCCCCAAGGCAAGTACACGCGGCGCATCTGGTACCTGTTCGAGCTCCTCACCGGCGAGCGCCTTCCGCTCGCCGACATGACGGCAGGGAACTATGTCGATCTCCTCGAGCCTGCCGAGTACTTCGTGCTTGAGCGGCCCACGCAGGTGCGTCGCCAGCGCATCAACGACAATCTGCTCGGCTCCGGCGCCTTCTGCCCGTCCGTCCGCAGGACCGCGGCGATCTCGTCCTTCATCGATCGTGACCTTTCCGCACGCAGCCGCGAGCTCGTGTCAGGCTATTCGCCTGACCTGCTCAAGCGTGCGATGGGCTACCTCTACACCAAAGAAACGAAGTCGTCCTTCGAGATCGAGCGCATCACGCCGGACGCATCCCGCACGGAACGATTCGTGGCGCTGCTGCACGTGGCCACGCGCGACGATCTCTGTGCGAAGCCCCGCCTGGTCGAGATTCAGAACCAGATCGTCGATCCTCGATTCCGCGAGGCCGGCTACCGCACCGACCAGAACTACGTGGGAGAAACGGTCCACTACGGGAACGAGCGGATCCACTACGTCTGCCCGGGTGCCGAACTCGTCGAGGGCCTCATGGCCGGCGTCGTCGCCGTGCATCGCCGGATGGAAGCTTCCGGCGTGCATCCCGTGCTCCATGCCGCGATCGTCGGATACGGCTTCGTGTTCGTGCACCCCTTCGGGGACGGCAACGGCCGAATCCATCGGCTCCTCATCCACAACATCCTCGCGCGCCGCGGCTTCGTGCCGTCGGGCATGGTCTTTCCTGTCTCCGCGGTGATGCTCAAGCGGCCCGCGGAGTATGACGCGTCGCTCGAGGCCTTCTCGAAGCCGATCATGCAACTGGCCGACTACGAGCTTGACGACTCCGGGCGCATGCAGGTCAGGAACGGTGGCGTCCTCGCCCCGCTCTACCGCTACCCTGACATGACCGCGCAGGTCGAAGCGCTGTTCGCGTTCATCAGGCAGACGGTCGAGACCGAACTTGCGGAGGAACTCTCTTTCCTCGCCAACTACGACCGCACGAAGCGCGTGATGCAGGAAGTGGTGGACCTGCCGGACCGCGATCTCGACTTGTTCATCCGGCTGTGCCTACAGAACAACGGCAAGTTGTCGAAAGCGAAGCGCGAGTCGACCTTCCGCGCCCTCCGCGATGACGAGATCGAGCGGCTCGAGCGCTGCGTGATGGACGGCTACCGATCGGCCGGAACGGATCGCGCCGCGGACGACTGACCAGCCCCGCCCCTGATCGCCACTTCAAAGTGCGCGTCCGCCAGCCTCATCAAGGTCTGCAGGTCGTGCTTCGCCGCTACCAGAGGGCTGAGGCCGGGCCACACTGTCGGATCATGGGCGACCACGTGGGCGGGCAGGGCCATGCTCCAAGATGGGCCCAGTCGGTGGCGCAGCTGGCGCGCATGTTGTGGAAGAGGCGCGGCCCAAGCCTCATCATCCGGCGCGTAGCCCGCGCGGGCGATCAGCTTCATGAACGTCGTGCGCAGGTTCGTGGTCGGGTCG
>JBEIJG010000065.1:0-11015 GCA_040380385.1 Phycisphaeraceae bacterium
ATCACCGTCGATGGCGTAAACGCGATCGAGGTAACTGCGCGTGCCGAGTTCTTCAAGCAGAATGTCGGGGTACGTGTTGTCAGTTCCAACGCGTTGCCAACGGCCAATCTGCGTGGGAACCGCATCGAGCGGACGTCGGAGTTCGACGCGCTCTTTGCTGAGATACACATTGAACTGACGGATCAGTCCATAGAAGCCAAGGCCCGCCACTGCGAGAGTGATGACCGCGACCCAGTACGCGCGCAGGACGCTGGCCTCAACGCGCATTGGTTCCCCCACCACTACTGTCACGACCTTTGCTGTCACTCGCTACACGAGCAGTCGATACTGGCTGCTTCGCGACCTTCACACGATCCTGCTTCTCATCCACGAACAGGTTGGACAGAAACCACATGATGCCGAGGTAAAAGAGGAGCGCAGGGACAAGCCACACGAGACCGATGAACGAGTGGAAGTCACCCGTCGCAAAGTCGGCGTCGTAGAGGCTCAAAATTCCAAGCGTGAACACTCGAAGCACGTTCACGCCAAGCGCCACAGGGAAACCCGCGGCGATCAACAACGCGCGCTGCCAATTGCGCGTGAGACCGGTGTACGCAATCGCGACCCCAAGTGCGAGAAAGGCGACGAGCATGCGCATGCCGCTGCATGCTTCCGCGACGTTGAGTTGCCGCGGCTCGCCGTTGACGTAGATCGAGATCACGTTTCCGCTGCGGTCGACATCGATACCGATGAGCGCAAGCGCATAGAACGATCCGATGGCGGACCAGTCCTGCATGCGTTCCGTGATGAGTTGCAAGAGTCGATCACTGATCGACTGACCAAAGACCACGAAATAGCACAGCGGGAAGAGCAGCAACTTCGTCGCGCGCCAACCGCAGATTTGGAGAATCAGCCCGAAGAGTGTGATGCCGAGCGAAACGCCTTGCGCGTTGTGGTGCACGACGAACCAACTCGGTCCGAACGCGCTGGCGATGTACGCGGCGATGCCGAGTAAGACGATTGGGAAACCCAACCAGTTTGCTTTGAACGGCTCAGCGAGCAGCTCTTCGCGGCGAAGCCACACGAAATAGCCGGAGATCGCCGGAACAAGCAGCGTGTGTCCCCAATCCGCGGGCTCAACCAACGCCCAACGCACCTGCGTTTGAAAGAACTTGAAGTACACCGCCACAAGCACAACCAGCAACACGCCACCTGCGAGGAGCAGCTGACCTGTCGAGATCGTTCGGACGGAGGCGGCGCTGGCCGAGCCCGTCGCGCGTGAAGATGGCGCAACATTCACATTCATGCGCGATGTCATGCGGGCGAACCCGAACCAAGTGCGTCGTGACCGCGGACATCCTCGCTGCACACCTTGATGCAGACCTCGATGCAGACCTCGAGGACACACGGATCATGCGTTCGCACGTCCGTCGAAACGAACGCGGTCCCGACACACCCCCACCCGGGCCCTCCGGCCCCACCGAACGACCCGACGGGGCCCCGCGCTACGGGATCCGCCAACGTTGGGTTCGCGATTTCAGTGAAGTAGGACCGCATTCGTGTTGAATCGTTCAGGCGCGACAAGAGACTGAATCTCCCTCGGCATGAAGCGAAGCCTGGATTAGTTGATGGAGAAGTTCTCCGGCGGAGGACCGAACACGTCGTTGCCGAAGTTACGGTCAAGCAAGAAGCCGAAGCCGTAGGTCATACGGAAGCCGTTGCGGATGACTGCGAGCGGCAGCGCGAAGAAGTTCGTGCCGATAATGACATGGTCATCGGACTGCATGTAGATGTCAGGCTCGGCGCGATTGCGAATCGCCTTGAGATCCACCCGAATCGTGGCTTCGCGATCCTTGCCGACAACGCGCACAAGATCGACGCGATCAGGAATCGCGGTTGGAGCCAAACCACCAGCAGCGGAGACGAAGCGGCTGAGTGTCAAACGACCGTTGGTGTTCTCCAACTGATACACACCGATACGGTTGATTTCGCCGTCGATGTAGAGCAAGCCTGTTTGCGGCGGCTCAACGTAGATCTGATCGCCGGGGCGCACCACGACGTTGAGGTTGGGGTCGCCCTTCACGAGTTGCTGGTAGTCGATCTCAACAATGCGCGTGGCGTACATGGAATCGTCGGGTGCCGCAGCCTTGCGGCCCGGGCGCTCAGCGCGGCCTGCCGCCACCGATCCACCGCGAACCCATCGGCCAGTCGTCGAATCAAACGTCCAACCAGTGGACGGTGCTTGCTGCGCTGGAGCATCAACCTTCGTTGTGTCGCCAACCTTCGGCGTGGCGAGGTCATCGACGTCGACCGCAGGTCCATCTTCTTGACCGAGTGTTCGCGGGGTATCGCCGAGCGAACCGGGCGACGACTTTGGAGCAGATGCCGGCGTAGTTTCAGGCGCAGTTTCAGGAGAAGGAGGCGCCGTCTCAGAAGTCGAGCCCACGGGCGATGCTCCACCGCCGCTTGTAGCACCCGCCGATCCCGTTCCGCTCTCTTTCGAGCCACCTTCGAGCTGGTTGATGAGATCGTCGATGTCGACAGACTGGGGCTTACCATCGTTGCTGCCCGATTGCGGCGACGACGTTTGTCCCGCAGGCGACTTTCCAGCTTGCGGCTCGGGGTAAATCGGATTGAGCGTGTCATCGAGCGGCGCGGCGCGCACAATCGTGACGCGTTGCGTGGTCGCCAACGTTCCACCTGCGAGCGCGATCGCTTCCGTCAACCGGAAGTCCGGTCGAGTCAGCGCGAAGACGCCCGTCGACTGCACCGCTCCGTAGATCGTGAACTGGAAGCCCTGCCCGCGTTCAAGCGAGACCGACACGAGCGGGTTCTGGATGATGCGCGATGCCTTCGCTTCGATTTCCCGTTGGAACTCTTCGACCGTCAGGCCTGCGGCCACCACATCGCCGAGTTGCTTGATCGGAATGTTGCCGGTCTGGTCAATGACGCGCTCAAGGAGCTCGGTTTGGCCAGGCGACACGAGCTCGAAGATTTCGATGCGAACTGCATCGCCCGGAGCCAGGCGATACTTCAACTCGCCCGGAACAAGATCTTCTGCCGTGGGAGGCGTCGTCTTGCGGCCTGTCATGCCCGCGTCATCGATCACGTCGAGCCGCGACAAGATTGGCATGGTGGTCGGAGTCGTCTCGAAATAGCCCGTACGGCTCGGATCGAAGTACGAGTCAACCTCGCAACCCGCGAGCGCGAACAGCGCGGCGAAACCACCAATTGCTCGGGCAATTCCGCGCATTCGCTTGCGGACCGAGCCAGTGTTGGCGGTACGGCGAGAGGCTTGTTGGGCCTGCGAAATTGAAGCTTCTGGATGAACAGGCTGTGTGGGATGCACGGTCTAGGCTCCGGCGTTTGCCGTCATGTCGCCCAGGACCATCCACCGGGAGGGACTCTGGGCGAGTGGCCTTATCGGCACGGTGCAACCCAGAATTTGAGGAATCCCCAAACGAGATTCAACGATCGATCGCGCGGAGGAGGACCGCCATGCGCGCCGCGACCCCACACGAGACCTGCGCCAAAATGACGCTATCCGCCCTGTCGTCGGCGACTTCGTCGTCGATCTCGACACCGCGGTTGACCGGACCGGGGTGCAGGATGGGAACGCCCGCGCGAAGCAGTTTGCGGCGCGCGGCAGTCAACCCAAAAGTCGAGCGGTAGTCGGGGGCAATTCCTGATCCGGCCGCCCGTTCCATCTGAACACGAAGCATCATGATCGCGTCAACTTCGCGAATGATCTCATCAACGTCATGATGAATCGTGATCTTTCCCGGTCCCTTCGCAAGGAGTTCGAAGCCTTGGGGAACAAGCGCCGGCGGCCCCACCACGACCGCATGTGCGCCGAGTGCCACGAGTGCGTGGGTCGTCGAACGCGCGACGCGGGAGTTCGCGATGTCGCCCACGATCGCTACGCGCTTCCCAGCGAGGTCGCCGAGTCGCAGGCGAAGCGTCAACACGTCGAGCAGGGCCTGCGTTGGGTGCTCATGACGGCCATCCCCGGCGTTGATGACCGGACAGCGCACCGCATCGGCGACCAACCGGGCACCG
This sequence comes from Phycisphaeraceae bacterium, assembly GCA_040380385.1. Lineage (GTDB taxonomy): Bacteria > Planctomycetota > Phycisphaerae > Phycisphaerales > SM1A02 > QWPT01. Next base: position 4,039 of record JBEIJG010000065.1, read on the forward strand.
CCCGAAATCGACGTCCGCACCACGATGGAGTCAACGCCCATCGCCTCAATATTGAGTGCGGTATCCACGAGCGTCTCGCCCTTCGAGGCACTCGAACCGCTCGCCGTGAGGTTGACGACGTCCGCACCAAGGCGGCGCGCGGCAATCTCGAAGCTCACGCGCGTCCGCGTTGAATCCTCGAAGAAGAGATTCGCAACGATGCGCCCACGGAGCCGCTCATCGGCAGGCGCGTCGCCGACCGCGGCGGGCAGAAGCCGCTCCGCATGATCGAGTAGGCGTTGCAATGCAGCGACTGGCAACCCTTCGATCGCGAGAAAGTCGCGCTCTGGGCTCGAGAGTTCAGTTCCGTTGGTTCGGTGAATCAGGCGCACGCGGCAAGGATACCGCGACGCGCGCGATGGTTGACGCGCGTCGGCGCGGGTTCGTGTTGGCCGACGACCGTTCGCTCGAACGTGACTGGACCCGCCTTCACGGCCTCAGTCGCCAACCGCGGCCATCGACGGGTCGGCCACGACCTGCAGCGGGTGATGTGCGGTCGCGATCTTCCCGCTCGCCTCGTCGCGCACTTCGATCTTGAGGCGGTAGCCGCCAACCGAGAGGTACTCGCTCACCGGAACGATCTCACCGACGAAGAAGTCATCGCGCCGCGTCGGGCTCCGGTCGACCACCGCCGTCCAAGCAGGCGTGCGCGCCCAGACTTCGATCCCGTCGCGTTCTGACTCGATCGAAACGCGTGTCGCAAGCCGCGTCACGAATTCGCCATCTTCGAGGGCACTCGTGAAGCCCGCGAGTTCGGTGTAGAGAATGAATCGCGCGTTCGAGCGCGCGAGGAAGCGGCTATTCCCAAGTGGCGCGTACTGGCCGAAACTCTCGACTTTCGTGCAGAACTCGACCTTGGGAATCTCGAGCTTCGGGCCACCCGTCAGCGCCGCGACGAGTGATTCCACGGCCAATGCATCGATGCTCTCTGAACCCGGGCCGCTCTCTGCGAGCGCGCGACCGATCGAGGCAAACGCCGCGTGCGCCTTCTCGACGCGCTCGCGCTCAGCGGGAAGGAGATCCGCGCCGAAGTCCTTTGGCAGCGCGAGATCGGGGTCGGTGATGGCCAATGCCGCGAACGAGATCCACTCGCGCATCGGGTGCACGCTCTCGCCGCTCTTGCGGGCGAGCGTTTCGCCGAGGAGTTTCGCGAGTTCCGCGGGTTCGGTTGGAATTGGAGCCACCGCGGGCGGAAGTTCGAGGCTTGCGTTCGCCTGCATGACGGTTGTTGGCGCCGACGCAGGCTGCGCGGAGTCCGCGGACTTCGCAACGGTCGATGGCGCAGGCTCCGCGTGTGCGGAGGGTTCGGCGCGAAGGGCGGGTTCCTGCGCAGGCGTCGTCGAGGTTGGTGCGGGCGGTGGAACCGTTGCCGTCGTTGCCGGCGTGGTTGCCGGCGTGGTTGCCGGCGTGGCCGAAGGCGTTGTCGCTGGCTGGGTCGTCGGCTGCGTTGTCGTCGTCGGCAGCGTCGAGGTTGCGGCACGCACTTCGGAGAATGCAGGCGATTCCGGCTCGGGGGTGCGGGTTTCCGTCGCGGCGTCCGGCCCGCTCTTCGGCGGCTTGCGATTCGCCTGCATCGCCGCGAGGGCCTTCATGTCCTCGTCATAGGACGCAGCAAGTTGCTCGACGAGCCCGGTCGGCTCACCGCCACTCGCCGCTCCGCCAGCCACATCACCGTCACCAAATCCATTCGCGAATGCACGCGCATCGCTCTGGCCGCCCTCGTCGATCGTCGCCGACTCGTCGGAGAAAATCACCCGTTCTGGCGTTCGGCGCGGCTTCGGCGGCGGCAGCTCAGCGTTCACCGGTTCAATCTCATCCGACTGCGCGACAGAAGGCGTGCGCGCCGACGATGTCGTCGCAGCGCAACCGACAACCCCACCCGCGAGCGAGAGCGAGACAGCAACCGCAGCCGCAGCCACACGCGCGTGCGGATGCGGAGTCGACATACTCACGAGATCATGCCGTTGGGAAACGCTTGGATTGGCGGGAGAAACTGGCTCTTGCACGCGAAGATCCTCTTCGTGTTGGCGCAGTACGCGAACGCACTGCGAGAGAAATTGCCGTTCGCGGTCGTCCTGACCACGGCGCCCCTCATCAACAACGTTGAGGGAAGTGACGGGAATACGCGTGGTCGATGCCTGATCAAGAAGGATGATCAAATCGACCTTGCAGCGCGGGGGGAGAACTCAACAAGGGGAGAACCCACCAAGGGAGAATTCACCAAGGGAGAATTCACCAAGGGAGAACCCACAACGCCGCCGCCTACTTTCGCCACAAACTTTGCAGTTGGGAGTATCGGCCTCCAAAGGGGAGAAACCGCAGAAAGCGCCGCGGATCTACCGCCGCGCGGCGCAGCGCGACGAGAAATCGCTCGCAAACGCCTCGAGCGTGCGCGGAAGTTCGCCCGCGAGGCCCGATTTCGAGCGCCGATCGAGGTCGATCGCGTCGGCGAAAAGTCGCGCGGCGCGCACTGGTCCGAGGATCCGCGCGGCGCGCAAGGTCGGGCCCATCGAAGGCCCCCACAACTTCACCTGCTTCGATACGGCCCCTTCCGAAGCGCCTTCGCCGAGCATGCGGGCGGCGTCGTGCAATTTGCGCGCAAGATCGACGAGCGACCAGAGGATCAACTGTTCCGGCGCTTGGGAGATTTCAACGAGTTCGCGCACTTTGCGCACCGCCTGTGCAGGGCGGCCGCCGAGCACCGCTTCTTGCACTTCCCACGCGGCCTCTTCGCGACTCTGCCCGACGAGCAACGTGACGAGTTCCGCTGTCACGACGCGCTTTCCTTCCGGTTCGCGCGCGAGGTACGCACCGAACTTCGCAAGCTCCGTATCGAGTCGCGCGAGGTCGGTTCCAACGCGGCCAACGAGCGCATCGGCCACGTCGGCGGCAATCATCACTCCGTGCTGTTTCGGTCCACGTCGCTCGCACCAAACCGCTGCCGCGTCCGCGCTCGGCGGCTCACACTTGAGAACCGCTCCCACCTTCGCAACAAGTTTGTCGAGGTTCCCCGGCCTCCAACTCTCGCTGCGCAACACCAGCGTCGCGTGCTCCACTGGCTCTTCGGCGTAACGCTCGAGCGCGCGCCGGCGTTCTTCGCTGCCGACGAACTGATCGGCCTTATCGACGACCACAAGTTTGTGGGTCGCGAGCAGGCCGAACGTGCGCAGTTCATCGAAGATCTCGACCGTTTGCGTCGTCGCGCCATCGAAGTTGAAGCGGCTCACTTCGCCGAACCGCTCGATGAGTTGCCGCTCGATGGCGTGCAACCGCTCCACGATCAGGTACGAGTCCTTCCCGTGGAGGATGATGAAGCGCATGTCGGCGGAGGTCGGCTCGGCCATGGGTGCATAGTACGATGCGCCGATGCTCGCGCTCATCGTCACGAGAGGCCCCGATCGAGGCCGTGCGTTCACGCTCCCTGAGCGTGAGCCGCAACTCGTCGGCCGCTCGAGTGAAGCGCTGCATCTCACCGACGGCACCGTGAGTCGACGTCACGCGGAACTTACGCCCGACGACGGACGATGGACGCTGCGCGATCTCGGCAGTCGCCACGGCACGCGGGTCAACGGTGTGCGCATCGCAGGCGCGGTCGAAGTGCGCGCGGGCGACCGCATCGCCGTCGGTGACACCGAACTCTTGGCGATCCGAGAGGGCGAGGGTTCGCCGGTTGCGCTCGATGAACGCGCCGAAACTGAAGCGATCAACGCGATTGCGGGTGCTGCCGCGAATGCCGATGGCGACCGAGTTGCCGCGCGACTTGTCTCACTTGCGGCTGAACCGACCGATGCCGACACGTTTCTCGCGGAAGCCGCGAAAGTGATCGCAGCGGAACTCGCGCGCGCGAAGGTCACGGACGGTGAAGTCGTTCCGCTGCGCGCGATCGACGCGCGGCTTGAGCATTTCGTGTCGCCGAACCACGGTCCAATCCACAGTGCCCAAAACCCGCCGCACCCTCCGCACGCGCCACTCGCGCTCGTCCGAACGGCGATCGACGGCGGCGAAATCTTGGCGGGCTCGGTCGATCAAGCCTCGGTCGTTGTGGCCCCGTTCGGTGCGATCGGTCGCTCGCGTGGCGCGTTTCTCTTGCGACGAAGCGATCGACGTGCGCCCTCGCCGGATGTCGTGGCGATCCTCGCGCGCGCGGCCGAAGTCGCGACGCTTGCACTCGCCGCGCGCGGAGAGCGCGACGAAGGCGGCACGCGCGATCGACTCGCGCTGATCGGCGAAACCGTGGCCGCACTCAGTCACTCGATCAAAAACATGCTGCAAGGCATGCGTTTCGGCGCCGACGCTGTCGATTTGGCCCTCTCGCGCGGCGACCTCGCGCGCGCGCAAGAAGGTTGGCCGGTGCTCCAGCGCAACCTCGACCGCATTCACGCGCTCGCGCTCAACATGCTTGCGTGGGCAAAGGAACGACCGCTCGAACCCGAGGCGACCGATGCGAACGACATCGCCCGCGAAGTGCGCGAACTGCTCGCGCCCGCGGCTGGCCGCCGTCGCGTTGGCGTCGTAATCACCCTCGATGACTCGCTCCCGCCCGTCGAAATCGACGGCCCCGCGATCCATCAGGCGCTGACGAATCTCGTCCTCAACGCGATCGAGGCTGCGCCCGAACGGACGGGCCTCGTCGAAATCGGCACCGCCTACCGCGTGGACAGCGACGAATTGGTGATTCGGGTGACCGACAACGGCGCGGGCATCCCCGATGCCGTGCGAGCGCGGCTCTTTGAACCATTCGTCAGTTCCAAAGGGCAGCGCGGCACGGGCCTTGGGCTCGCGGTTGCGCGCAAAATCGCGGAGCGGCACGGCGGACGTCTCGAAGTCGAACAGACTTCTCGCAAGGGAACGACCTTCGCGCTTGTGCTTCCGGCCGCGGGCGAGGGCGTCGATCCTGCCGAGACCCGCGCACCGAAAGGCTTGTCGCCGGAAGACTTCCGATGGAAGTTTGAGTGAGGCGGCGGGCGCCCGACCGAGGCACTTCGAACAATCGCCCGCGGGCAGCGCGCGGTCGCATCACAGAAGGATCACGAAACGTTTCCGAAGTTCCCGGCTCACCTTGCCGATCAACGACCCACCGATACGATCCCGCCCCCGCGGATGGCCCCTCGCGCTCAGGCGCATGATGCCACCCCCGTTGGCGGGGTGCGGTCGGCGGCTTCGCTGACTCCGTCCGCAACGCCAGAAGTCTCCCCCGCTTCACGAAGCGAACCCGCGCCACCCAGCGCGACCCGCTTTCGTGAAGCGCAACAAGCACGATTCCCGCACCGCGAGGCAACGCATGAACTCCCTTCTTGAGCCGCATCTCCCTCACATCATCGCCTCGCTCCCGCCGGAGCGCCGCCACGAAGTCCTCGCGGCGACGAACTACCAGCGCACGCGCGAAATGACGATCGACGAACTTCTCCTCGAGAACCGCGTCGTCTTCTTGATCGGTGAGATCAACTACGCATCCGCCGCGCGCGTGATGATGCAGATGCTCTACCTCGAGAATCAAAAGAAGGGTCAGGACATCAACTTCTACATCAACTCGCCTGGCGGGTCGGTGGACGACACGCTCGCGGTCTACGACACGATGCAGTTCATTTCGTCGGATGTGGCGACGTTCTGCATTGGCCGCGCATACTCAGGTGGCGCGGTCCTCTTGGCCGCTGGACATCCTGGGAAGCGCACGATTCTGCCGCACGCGAAGGTGATGATTCACCAGCCGCTCGGCGGCGTGACCGGCCAAACGACCGACATCCAAATTCAGGCCGAGCACATCACCAAGATGAAGCGCACGCTGAATGAGATTCTCGCCCGCCACACCGGTCAGGCCGTGGATCGCATCGCGAAGGATGTCGAGCGCGACAAGTTCTTCAGCGCCGATGAAGCGAAGGCCTACGGTCTTGTCGACGAAGTGGCGAACTTCCCTGAGAAGACGAAGAAGTGAGTCGTGAGAGAGGCGTTCGAACTCACATCCACGAGGTCATTCGCCAAACTCTTCCACGACGCCAAATCCAAAGACAACAAGTCACACGAAACGCCGCGAAATACGCGAAAATCACCCAGCGCTCGCGCTGAAAGACCTCTTTCCGAGACGACACACCATGACCCTGATCCCCATCGTCATTGAGAAGACCGGCCGCGGCGAGCGCGCCTACGACATCTACTCGCGGCTCCTCAACGACCGCATCATCTTCCTCGGCGGGCCAGTCAACGACCAGATGGCGAACCTCGTCGTCGCGCAGTTGCTCTTCCTCGCCAACGAAGATCCGCGCGCTGATATCTCGCTCTACGTGAACAGCCCAGGTGGGAGCGTCACCGCGGGTCTCGGCATCGTCGACACGATGAACTTCATCCCCTGCGATGTCTCGACGTACATCATCGGATGCGCGGCGAGCATGGGCTCGGTCATCGCCTGCTCCGGCGCAAAGGGTAAGCGTTACGCGCTGCCGAACTCGGAGAACCTCATGCACCAGCCGCTCATCGGTGGTGTGCTTGAAGGTCAAGCAACCGACCTCGAAATCGAAGCGCGACACATTCTGCGTATGCGCGATCAGCTCTACGCGATCTACGCCAAGGCGACCAATCAATCGATCGAGAAGATCACCGCCGACTGTGATCGCAACAACTGGCTCACGGCGCAAGACATGCTCTCGTACGGACTCGTCGACAAGGTGCTCGAGAAGCTCCCCGCTTCGGCGATCGCGCCGAAGGCCAAGATCGAAGAGTAAGAGCGACGAGTAATCCGCGCGAACGCGCTCAAATCCCGGTTCAAATCCCGGTTCGATTCCCGGTTCGATTCCCGGTTCAACTCAACGTGTTCTTCACCACAGGCGGCCTTCGGGCCGCCTGTTTCATTGCGTCTTTGTCGCGCCGACGGGCGAACAAGCGAGCAACGCCCAGAACAGACCGAGGCGACCGCGATGACGGGCAAGTGGCATGCGGGGGCCGCC
>JBEIJG010000066.1:0-10990 GCA_040380385.1 Phycisphaeraceae bacterium
CGATCTACACCCAAGCGAGCGAGAGCGGGCACCTGAAGCGAAGCTTCAGCCGCCCGCAAGTCGCTCGCGCTCAAACACGAGTTGGCGCGATCTACACCAAAGCGAGCGAGAGCGGGCACCTGAAGCGAAGCTTCAGCCGCCCGCAAGTCGCTCGCGCTCAAACACGAGCGCTCAACGCAGTATCGACTGCCGCTCGATCATCAGCTGCAGCGTTTGGCAGATCAGATCGATCTCGCGTTCGCCGAGTTCGGTTGAAAATGGCAGCGCGATCAATCGATCCGCAGCGCGCTCGGCAACCGGGAAGTCGCCTTCCTTATGCCTGTAGCCATCGGGTCCGCAGGCGAAGGCAGGTTCGTGCGGCAGGACGTGGACTACGCTCGTCGCTGCGATGTCGTGACGGAGCAATCCTTGCACAATCGAATCGCGATCGTCGCGCGAGTAACGTTCCGAAAGCCGAACCGCGAAGTGCGACCAACGCACGGTGCCCTCGACGCATGGCGCGGGGAGCACGAGATCTGGATGCATCGCAAGCCGACGCAGATATCCGTGGAAAACATCTTCGAGTTGGGACGAGATCTTCTCGAAGTTCTCGAGTCGCACAGCAGCGAACGCAGCTTGAAGCGCGCCCATGCGCGCGTCGCCGCCAACCCGTTCGATGCGCCGAATACCACCAAGTCGCTCCCACTCTTGGCGAGGCTCAACACAGCCGCCATTTCGGATGAGACGAAGTGTGTGTGCCAGATTGTCTTCGTTGGTGACGCAGACCGCGCCACCCGATCCAACGGTGGACTCACGTTCGCCGAGCGCGACCACAGCGATGCGACCGAAACGGCCAACCGGGTCTCGCCCGATGCGGCCACCAAGCCCACCCGCGAGCACTTCAAGCATCGGAAGTTCGTTCCGCGAGGCAATCGCGACGATTTCATCGAGACCCTTTGGTTCGCCGTGTGTGGCGACGCCGACGAGCACGCGTGTCAATCCGCTGACGCGCGCTGCGGCGTGCGTTTCGCGAAGCGTCAACGACTTTGGATCAACATCGGCGAAGAGCGGCCGGGTTCCAACGCGCAGCGCGGCATTCGCGAGAACGGATGGTCCGAGTGCTGGCATGACAACTTCGGTGCCAGCGACTGCGCCGAGCGCCTCCAGCGCCGCTTCGATCGCGGCACCCGTTGAGGAGAACGCAACCGCGAGCGGCCGCTTCACAAGATCTGCGACAAGGCGCTCAACGCGTTCTTCAAGCGCGCGTTGGTCGCCGCGTGACTCGCGCAGAATACGCTGCATTTCCAGCCATTCAGCGCGATTCGGTTCGTGCATGCCGAGACGGATCGGATCGCTCATCGAAGTGATCCTCCAGCGGCAGAACCTGAGTTCGACGTGGGATTTGAAGGCGACGTCGAACTTGACGTCGAATTTGACGTCGAACTTGACGTCGGACTTTGCGGCGAACTTGGTTTGGAACCCGGCGTCGAGTCTGTGGTCGGCGGTGTGGCGGTCGTCGATGTTCCGCCCGCCGCGCCATCGGTCTTCGCGTCGGTGGACGTCAGCAGTGCGATCGCGTCGTCGGTGCGCTTCGCATGACGAAGCCAAAGCCACGCAGCTTGGGTTCGAATCACAGGTGAGACGCCCGTGCCGCCGCCCGCAACGGTCGCGAGTTCGCGCAATACATCCTCGCTGACGTTGTCCACGTGGCGCGCGCCAAGAACGGTGATCATCGCTTCGCCGCTGCGAGAGGACTTGCCGCGCACGGTGGCGGCCACTTCCGCAGCTTCACGCGTTCCAGCCGAAGCGAGAGCGAGGATGAACGTCTCTTGGAGCGTGCGGTCGTCTTCCACCGAAGCGAGCAGAGCGGCGAGCTCGGTCGGCGCAACTTGCGCAAGGCGCGCGATTGCGCGGGTGAGGCTCTCGATCAAAGGCGCCGCTGCTCGGCGTTCTTCAACGAGGTATTTCGCTGCAGCGAGTCCAAGTGCGCGTTCGGCGCTGTCACCAAGACGGAGTGAGCCTTCGGTCGCGGCGCGCAACGCAACGCGGTGCTTCAGTGCGAGAAGTTGCGCGTAGGCATCCTGGTCTCGACTCTCGCCGATCGCCGTGCCTGCATCTGCCAACGCCTCGATCAACGCGTCGCCGTTCCGGAGCCGATCCCATTCGGACTTCGGTGCGCGAACACCACTCGCGAGGAGCACTGCCGCGTGACGCATGAGCGATGTCTGCGAGCGGTCGCGCTCGAGGCGCGCTGCGAGTACGGGGTACGCGACTTCTGGCGCGAGCACGAGCAACGAACCAAGTGCGCGCAATCGCGCATCGTCGGCAACGTCTGGAAGTTCGATCAACGATGCGATGAAGGGCGCCGCACCTTTCAAGTTGTTCGCGCTCGAACCCTCGGCGGATTGCGCCACAATCGCGGCTCTCGTCTTCGGCGGGAGCGCGGACAGCGTGGCGCGCGCACGGTCCGCGGCCGCGGGATCTGCGCTCCCGAGATCTACGCTTTTGAGATCAAGCAGGAGCGCCGTGGCGAGCACCGCGACCTCCGGAGTTCGAGACTCCGTGAGCTTCGTCACGAGTGCCACATCGGGTGTTCCGCCAAGTTTGCGGAGTGCGCACGCAAGCAACAGTTTCTGCGGGGAGGGAAGATCATCCCACGCGAGCATCGCGTTGATACGGTCGGCATCAAGCATGCCGAGGCCAACAGCGGCGGCGACAGCGGTTTCCCGATCGCCTTCTGCAGGGAGCGAGCCGACGAGATTCGTATCGATCTTGCCTGAGACGTCGAGTTCTGCGAGGCCGAGCACACTGTCGACACGCAGCGACCAATCGTCGCTGTGCAGAAACTTCTGAAGAAGCGGCTTGAGCTGCGCGTCGCGCAATTCTCGCAGCGACACCATGCCTGCATGCTGCTCGGCGTCGTTTGATGATCCGATCGAATCGCGCAAGGCGCGCATCGCAGAGTCGTACGGATCGACTGGGCCATACTGCGCTGAGACGGGAGCGGTGCTCACCAAGAGTGCTGCGGTCGCCGCGACGGTGAACGCGCGCAACGACTTCGTGATGGACGACGTGCCGCCCAACCTTGGGAAATGCAGAGCGCGAGCCATGCGCGGCGCCTGAGGCGCGGTCGAAACGCGACGATCAAAATCGGTCCCAAAACTCATCCCCCGAGTGTAGCGAAAGGCTGCGCATGTTCTGACGACATGTGGGGCGAACGTTCGGACGAATACGCGGGCGAAGTTGCGGGACGAACGTTCGGACGAGCATGCAGGCGAAGTTGCCCGTTGAAAGCGCTACCGCTGCGAGGCGCCGCGCGCGAGGTCATGGCGCAACTGGTCGACAAGCTCCCGAATCGGCTCGCCACCCACAGCGAGTCGGCCGTCTGCTTCGGCCAACGCCTTCAAGCGCTTCGCAGCGGTGTGGATGGCGGAGTGGGTATCGCGGCCAAGTGCGCGGGCGATCTCGGGGAAACTGTGCGTCGTGAGCTCGCGTGCGAGGTGGGCAACCATCCCTCGGGCGACAACGGTACGAGCGTGGCGGCCGCTCCCGAGGAGATCTTCCCGCGAGACGCGCAGGCGTTCGCAGACCGCTTCGACAATGCTGCCGAGTCGAATGGGGACGCTTCCGCTCGTTGCCGGTCCTTCGCTTCCGAGGAGTCGTTCGACGGTTCCCGGGCCGATTTGGCCGCGGATCCCGTCGAGTTCGACCAGGGCGCCGAGCCGCGTGATCGAACCTTCGATCTCACGGATCGAGCCCGCGCAACGGCCAGCGATCAGATCTTCCGCCGCGGTCGTCAGGTCAAGTCCGCGTTCGCGTGCGAGGCGGCGGACGAGTTCCGACCGCGTTCCACGATCGGGGCGCTCAACGCGCACCACCATGCCGGAAAGGAATCGGCTGACGAGCGACTGGCTGAACCTACGAATGTGGCGCGGATGCTCGTCCGAGACGAGCGCGACGCGTGCGCCGGAGAGGTCGATGGCGTCGATCGTGTGCAGGAACTCAGCTTGCGTCGCGGATTTGTTCGCGAAGAAGTGAATGTCGTCGATCGCGAGAAGGTCGACGCGGCGAAGGCGCTTGCGGAACTGTTCGAGCGATCCGTCGCGGACGGCGGCGATGTACTCGTTGGTGAATTGCTCTGCCGTCACGTAGCGAACGACCTGTCGCGGCGCGTATTCGCTGCGACGGCGGCAGATTCCTTGCAAGAGGTGCGTTTTGCCGACGCCGCACTCGCCGTGGAGAAAGAGAATTCCTGGCGCTTCCGCGGCGCCTTGCGCGAGTTGCTCGCTCGCGGCGAACGCGAGGCGATTCGAGTCGCCGATGACGTAATCCTCGAGTCGTCGAAGGGTGACCGCGCGCGATTGCCGCGGTCCGAGCGCGCTGTGCGCGGTGCGCGGACGGGGCAGCATGGTGCCGCCTCCCACGCCGCCGCCTCCCATGCCGCCGCCTCCCATGCCGCCGACACCCATGCCGCCGACACTTTCGAGTTGGTTTGCCGCAAACGTTCGATCCGTCGACCATTCGGTCGCATCGGGGTCGCCGCGGCCGTTCTGGTGTGTGGGCTGCGCTCCGGCTTGCACTCCGGCGTGGGTGCGTGAGCGGCGTGCTTCGCCGCCGCGTGCCGAGGTACGGGCGCCGTTTCGCGACTCCGCGGCTGATGCCGCCGCGGCATCGCGTTCGAACTGATTCTGCGCAACTTCGATCGTGAACGACGAGCCTTCGCCAAGTGCGAGGACGGCAGCCTGCTGCATGGCCTCGCGGAAGTGCTTGGAAATCCACTCCGCGACGTACGCGTTGGCCGCAGTGATCACGATGCCGCCTTCACGGGCCTCAGCGGAGGTACCGTGGGCGAACCAGAGTCCGTAGCGGTGTGCGCCAAGAGCGTCGGAGAGCGCGCTTCGGAACGTGCTCGTCGCCTCTCGGAGTCCGCTTGCAGCAGAAGCGCGGGATACCCGCGGAACTGCCCGGCCGACAGTGGGGGATTCGGTTTCAGGCGTCGTCATTGCGGAAAGGGACGCAGTTCGCAGAAGTGGCCGGATGCAATCGCGGTCGAAAGGGCGGCGCGAGCGTGGTGCCATTTCGAAATGTGACTTTCGAAACAGCACTCGATGCGACAAAGTCGCTTTGACCAGAGCGCAGTCAAAGAGACATCGGTCGCGCTGCCCGAATCAAACGCTCAAAGGCGTTGATTCTGAATCGGTGACGCGTTGCAAGACGATCGGTTGAATGAAAAGGAAACCAACTGGGGGCTCGAAGGCCTGTCGAGCGAGCACACGTGCGCGTATCGATTGCGCGTGTCAATTGCGCGTGTCGATTGCGCGTGTCGATCGATCAGGGCTCAGCCCACCCGCGTACATCGGAGACCGCGGGGCCCGCGTCCCTGCGAGCGAGGCGCAATGTAACGCGCTTCCTTCGATCCGCAACCGACACACAGCAACAATTCGGTGGCCACTGCGCGGAAACGCTTTGATTGTCGCGGTTTGCAACGTTTCAGACCGCGCGCGACAGCGCTGTCGCGTTCCTTGTGGATAAATCGTCGAACACTGTCGCGGACACAATCGAGTTGCAAAAGTTTTTTGGTTGCGCTCATCGCGAAGTGTGGTTGACAGGATGCTCCTGATCGGTTCACGCGGTGCAGCGCGTGAACGAACACGATCGCGTGAACTCATCCAACGTCGTCGAGCTTTGATCGCGCATGGAGGGCATCGTGCGCCACGACGAACACATTGCCATGGATGATGCATGCCACGCGTGCAGATCATGCGTGCAGATCACGCGTGCGTTTTTCGAACGAGCGCAACACGCGTAGAAACACGGCGAAATCCGTTCCGTTCGTAGAGACGTCGCGCGAAAACATTGCGCGTATCGACTGCGAGCGACACACTCGCGCAACGAGAACGTGAGCACGCATGCAAACCGTGCGCGAGCAGGGCTTGGCCGATGCCTTTGCCTCGGGCTTCGGGCGCGAGGCCGAGGTAGACGAGTTCAGCGTCCGAGCCGTCGGGTGTCACGTTCATCAGACAGACGCCGTGCACGTTGCTGCGTACGCAAAGTGATGCACGACTCGCCGCATCGTCTTCGCCGTGGACACGAATGTGTTCATCCGCTCCGTGTCCATCTCGTCGCGGTTCCCTCCGTGCCGCTGCAGGCGTGGCGGCTTGCCCGAGAGCACTGCCGGCCGTGGGATCGATCTGCCGCGCGACCAGCCAATGTCGAGTGCGTGCCCCGGTACCGAAGTGCCCGACCAGGACATCGCTTGTCGCACGCATGCCGGCAAGGCCGGGGCAGTCGAGCGTGTCGAGATAGGAGCGCTCGAGTACGGCGATCAACTCTGCCCGCATGGCGGGAGTGATGCCATCGGGGGTCTCTCGCGCCAGTTCGGCGGGAAGCGCCACACACTCGACCGACCAACCAGGTGGCGCCGGCGAGGGCTCGAGAATCCCTGCGCGGGGCAGACTGCGTTCGAGATACTCGAGGTCCGCCATGCGAGCGAGGCCGCCGCATTGGTAGGCCGCGATGTCGTGGACGCGCGTTGGCTCGACCAGTGCCTGTGCGATATCGGCGAAAGGGGCACTGCCGACCGCGGCAGCGGCGATGAGAGGCCCAAACTGCCGGGCGTCTTCTTCGTCGCGCGCTCGCGTTGCGAGCAGCATCGACGCTCGGCCGGGGCTCGGAACCGCAAGCACTGCCGCGCGGTAGCGGCCATGAGAATCGGTCAAGCACCAAAGGTGATCAAGCACGACGCGCGACGTGTGGGCCTGATCGACGAACCGCTTCGCAGCGGCGGGCCCAGCCCCAAGGAGAGCCGACATCGCTTCTTCAAGCCGCGAGGGCTCGACGCGAACGATGCGAGTCGGGTCAGGCGTCAGGGACATGGTGGCGGGAACACTACCGCAGGCGCCGAGTTTCGACCCTCGCGGTCGGCGCACATCGTGGCATTCGCTACAATCGCGCCCCTCGGTCGTGCGCCCGTATGGGTTGTCACCGAGCATACTGAGGCCTTGCTCATGCTTTCGACGATGCTTTCGACTTCTCTCTCACTCTTCGCTGTTTCGACCGCGTTGTGCGTTGGCGGCTTGACGCCGTCGGTTGCATGCGGCTGGCCCGCGAGCAACGTCCTTTCGTGCGGCATGATCGCACTGGCGACACCAGCATCGATCGCCGCGAAGGATCTCGACTTCACGCCGAGCGAACTTCGTCTCTGGCGCGATCCTGAGTCCGGCAAGCACTTCTGGTACATGACCTACGACGTCGTGAACAACACCGGCGCCGATCAGCGCTTTGCTCCGCGCATCGAGCTCGTAGTCGATGATGGTCGCATTGTTCGTCACGGCGAGGGCGTCTCGAGCGACATCACCAAGGCGCTCAAGGAATTCCTCGGAAACGAATTGCTCGAGGATCAGTTTGAGATCCTCGGCACCGTGCTCCAAGGGAAGGAACACGCAAAGTCGGGCCTTGTCGTCTTCGTTGCCGAAGACCTTGAACCAACCGAACTCACGGTGATGGTGCAGGGGCTCTCGCGCGAGACCGAGAAGAAGCCGCATCCAAAGACGGGCGAGATGGTGACGCTGCGCAAGAATGCCCGCGTCGATTATCTGGTCCCTGGCGATCCGAAGCCCTCAGGCACCATGACGTACCCAATCGTCGAACAGGGGTGGGCGTTCCGCTAAGCGGCTCGTCGAGCCCGAAGCCACCCGAAGCCTCTTGCGCCCGGTGAGATGAGTTTCCTCGCTCTCGCCCGAAGGGTTGGACTTTCCGATCCGTTTCAAGTATCTTCATCGACCCGACTTTCGGTCGGCCTCCTGTCTTCGCTGCGGTGCGCCGCGGTGAGTTCAGCGAGAGATTCGAGTTTCAGTTCAATTCAGGAGTGTTTGTCGTGGCACACAAGAAGGGCCAAGGCTCAACCAAGAACGGTCGCGATTCCAACCCGCAATTCCGCGGTATCAAGCTCTACGGCGGTCAGATGGCCAAGGCTGGCGCGATCATCGTTCGCCAGTGCGGCACCCGCTGGAAGCCTGGTTACCTCGCGCACATGGGCAAGGACAACACGATCATGGCCGAGGCTGAAGGCACTGTTGTCTTCAAGGGCTCGTACGTGCACATCGTGCCGTCTGATCCAGCGACTCCGAAGTACGCCTTCGCTTGATGATCTCTCGCGGGCGCCCTGCTGGTGTAAGGAGCGCCTGAAGCGGCTTCGTGCACGCTTCAGATGAATCGCTTCTTCGCGTCTCGCGTCTCTGCATCGCGCCCCGGTTGACGCCGGGGCGCTGTCCTACCGCGGCAGTGCACGCTGCGCAACGATGTGCAGGTGCTCTGGTGGTGCTCTGGTGGTGCTCTGATTGTGCGCGTCCGCTGAAGATGGAACGCATCAGATCGTGTTGATGGGCTCGTTGTGGTCGCTCCTCGCTTGAAAGAACTCCATGCTTGTTGATGAAGCCATCATCCATGTGCGCAGCGGAAAGGGCGGCAACGGCGTCACCCACTTCCGACGCGAGAAGTCGATCATGAAGGGTGGCCCCGATGGTGGTGACGGAGGCCGCGGAGGTCACGTCATTCTCGTGGGCGATAGCCACCTCGACACGCTCGTTGAGTTCCAGCACCGCCCGCATCACTTCGCAAAGAACGGTGAAAACGGCGCGAAGAAGAAGTGTCACGGTTCCGATGCGACGGACCTCTTCGTGCGCGTGCCACTTGGTTCGATCGTGCACGACGCTGAGACCGGTGAGTTCGTCGCCGACATCGTTGAAGACGGACAACGAGTGATGGTTGCGGAAGGCGGCAAGGGCGGTTGGGGCAACGACCGCTTCAAGACCGCGACGCATCAAAGCCCAACCGAATGCACGCCGGGCGGCGAGGCAGTCGAGCGAACGCTGCGTCTTGAGTTGAAACTCATCGCGGACATTGGATTTGTGGGCTTGCCGAACGCCGGAAAGTCGACGCTTCTTGGTGCAACAAGCCGCGCCAATGCAAAGGTTGGCGACTACCCGTTCACGACGCGACGTCCGCAACTTGGCATCGCAGAATTGCCGGGTGATCGACGCATCGTTCTCGCGGACATTCCGGGCTTGATCGAAGGCGCGAGTGAAGGCGCGGGGCTTGGCCACGATTTCCTTCGCCACATCGAGCGCACGAAAGCGATCGTGCACCTTGTCGACATTGCGCCCGTCGATGGCTCGAAGCCTGCGGAGAATTACCGCACGATTCGCGGCGAACTCCACGCGTTCTCGCCAACGCTCGCGGAGAAGCCAGAACTCGTGGTCTTCTCGAAGATCGACTTGATCCCCGAAGGAGAGCGTGCGAAGCGCATTCGCCGACTCGCGACCGAAATTGGTCTTGGGAAGGGCGAAGAGCCCGTCGTGATTTCCGCAGCGACTGGTGAAGGCATGCGCGAACTTCTCGAGCGGGCGTACGCGCTCGTCAAGGGTGAAGTTGCGCCGACGGAATGGCGTCGCTGATCGCGATGCGCATGCCAGTTCCCGCGCGTGCGTCAATTCTGCGCGCAACGCGCTGAGCGTCGATCGATCCTTCAACGACAGAGCAATCGGAACGCCGCGAAAAAGTCAGCAAACTCCTCGCGATATCGATCGGCGATGGTGAGTTCCGCGATTTCAGCGACGAGCGAGTCTTGTTCCTTCAAGATCTCGGCGCGCCCGCCGCCAGCCTCGGCGATCTCAGGAAACCACGTGTAACTCCGCTCTTTCTGCATCACGGGCGGCGGAGCCTTTGGTGGCGCGATCGGCTTCTCTGAAGGTGTACGTCGGCCCTTCCCCTCATTTTTGCCCTCGTTCTTGCCCCCGTTCTTGTCCTCGTTCTTGCCATCGCCACCGTCGCGCGGGGGATTGGGTTCCGTGGGATCAGCGGGTGAACTCGAATCGGTGGGCGAAGTGGGCGGCGGCGGCGCGCCTCCCGCGTCTTCGGATTTCAGATTCGTCTCACTGTCGCGGGCGATGACGCCATAGAAGCGCACGCCTGCGGCGAGACCTTTCTTCGCGAGTTCGATGCAGAGATTTCCCTCGCCTGGATGTGGCGGCGCATCGCCAACGATCACACACGCGCGAATCGGTGGCTCCGGCGCATTGGCCGCATGCTGCGGAGAATCCCTCATCTGAGAGTCCTTCATCTGAGAGTTCTTGATCCACGAGAATTTCGTGAGTGCGAGGCGCATCGCCGTGTACACGCTCTCTGGTGTGTCGCCGCCACCGTCGGCCGAAAGCGACCAAAGTCGCGTGCGCGCTTCTTCAAGGCTCGCGGTGAAGTCCCATGCCTTCGTTTCCCACTCGTCGGTCTTGTCGCGGTAGCCGACGATACCGATGCGCACACCTTTGGTCACGCTGCCGAGAAACTCGACGAGATCGTCGATTGAGCCTTGCGCGTCGGCGATTTCGCGCCACATGCTTGAGGTGCAGTCGAGCAAAATCGCGAGATCCATCGGGCGTTCTGCGACTTTTGCAAGGTACTGCTCGAATGCGATGAAGCGATCCGTTTCAAGATCAGCGACGCGATTACGGGGGACGAGGCGTTCGCCAGCGGGTGACGTTGGAACGAGATCGCACGGTCGATACCCCGGCTTCGAGCGATTCTTGCGATACCACTCACGCCAACGGAAATCGCGCCCTGAATCTTCGCCCGACGTGACTTCAGCCAATCGACGCGAAAGTGCGCCCGCCTCTGCGCGAGACATGCGAAGGACGATGCGCGAAAGAAGTTCGTCGAGTCGTTCGCGAACAGCGTTGTCATTCGGTGTGTCGAGCGCGGCGAGTACCTCGAACGCGATCATCGCTTCGACAGGCTTTGACGAGCGTTCAGCGGCGGCAATGCGTGCGTCACGAACTTTTGCGTCGAGCGGATACCGCGCACGAAGGATCGCGCGTACCACGCGTGGATCACGTTCTGCGGCGAGTTTTTCAGGTGCAATCACAACGCCGCGACGTGCGAGGCACGCGATCGTGTAGGCGCGAACCCGCCACGATGGATCGAGAAGAAACGACTCGAGTCGCGCCGCGCTCGGTGC
>JBEIJG010000067.1:0-10958 GCA_040380385.1 Phycisphaeraceae bacterium
AGCGGCGGCTCTCGAATTTCAGCCCGTCCAAGGTCCGACATGGGCACGGTACCGCATGTCAGATGTTCGGAGTTTATCAGGGTATCGAATCGACAGGCCATCCACGGCGTCGTTTCTCACGAAATTCTTGGCCTTGGAAATATCGCAAAATTGTTTGGCGGCCACGATGCCTCTTCCCGCAAGCGGATCAAACCGAGCGGACAAGTCGCGCAGCAGCGAACTTCCCGCCTTGTCGCTGTAGCCCTTCCCTTTCAACTTAGTTTTCGCGATACTGCGCGGCTCGCCACTCGTTGGGCGCTCTCGACCGCGTTGGTCGACCGCGTCCTAACTCACGGGGCAATGCCCCAGGACAGCGACCTATGGCACGTCCAGTCGAACTGCTTCTTCTCCGGAACGTCGAAAACCTCGGCATCGTTGGTGACATCGTCAAGGTGCGCCCCGGCTACGCCCGCAACTACCTTCTGCCCCACGCGCTCGCCGAGCATCCAACCGACGCGAAGATCGAGGCCCTGAAGGAAGCGCGCGCGAAGGCGATCGCTGAACTCGCGGCGCAGCGCGCGCAACGCGAAGACACCGTGCAGAAGCTCGTCGGAGTTTCGATCAAGCTCATCCGCAGCTGCAACGATCAAGGCGTTCTTTACGGCTCGATCACCCAGCGCGACATCGCCGACGCCCTCGTCGCCGCCGGATACGCGGTCGATATGCGCGCCGTGCGCCTTGCGGCTCCGTTCCGCCGCATCGGCTCGTACACCTGCACGATCCAGTTCGAGAAGGAACTCAAGGCCGACGTTGCGATCGAAGTCGCCGCCGACCGTGCACTCGAAATGCTCCAAGCGC
This sequence comes from Phycisphaeraceae bacterium, assembly GCA_040380385.1. Classification (GTDB taxonomy): domain Bacteria; phylum Planctomycetota; class Phycisphaerae; order Phycisphaerales; family SM1A02; genus QWPT01. The sequence continues at coordinate 838 of JBEIJG010000067.1, forward strand.
AGAAGGAAGCGGAAGAAGCCGCTGCCGCTGCGGTCGCTGCTTCGGAAGCCGAGGATCGCGAAGAAGAAGCAAAGGCACCTCGCCGCTCGAAGGCGAAGTCTTGAGGGCGAAGTCTTGAGGGCAAAGTCTTGAGGGCGAAGTCTTGAGTATGCGAAGGGCCTGATTTCAGGCCCGCCGGCAAGTATGCGTGATCGAGTACCGGTTCACGCACGGCGAAACAAAACCATGAAACGAACAGCGCCCCAGCACATGCTGGGGCGCTGTCTTTTTCGTTCACTTGCGCTCACGGTGTTCGCGCCCGCCATCTAGGGCGCGCCCAAACAGTCAGCGCTGACCGCAGTACTCGCGCTGCAAGTAGCGCGCGACGTAATCGAGAATGCTCGAGCACTCAGGAATCTCCGGATTGCTCGTTCCGCCCATCGGCTCGAAGCGCATGCCGCGGAAACGCTCACATGCCTCGCTCACTTCCAGACCGTGCTGGAGGCACAGGCTGAAAGCGCGGCAAAAGCCTTGAATCAGGCCGGAAAGCGTGGAGCCTTCCTTTGACATCTTGATGAAGATCTCGCCCGGTCGGCCGTCTTCAAAGAGACCAACCGTGAGGTAGCCCTCGTGGCCGTTGATGGCGAACTTGTGAGTCAGAGAACGACGGGTCTGCGGCAACACAGAACGGCGCGGAGCGGAAATCGTTTGCATGGGATCCATCCTTGGAAATGCACCCTTCAGAAGCGAACGCTTCGATCTATCGATGACACAGTTTCGGTTGCGCACGGGGCGCGGCGCGAATGCTAACGTGAAGTTCACGTTCGGTGCGCCGCTCGTTTGCCGGTTTTCCTCGCGCGGCGGCCGAGCGTTCAACGCAAGAATTTCTTCGTCGCCTTCGAGTCAACTCGACGCGCGCGATCTTCGCATGCGGTAGTCCAAAGCCCCCCACTTCGTCACGCGATCGCGAGCCGCTTTCGCAACACCGCGACAAGTGACTTCGGCTCGAGGAAGCCCTTCGGAGGTCGGAAGTAGACATCAGTCACGCCCTCCGCGTCGACCGTTCCAACGACGCGAATCACGCCTTGGACGCCCGCGAACAGCCGCTCGAGTTCACGCGGCTTCGTCGTGCGGAAAATCACGTCCTGATCCTTGCGGACCAGCGAGCGAATGCCGAGCGTCGCCGCGCGCAAGCGAATCTCCGCGACTTCGAGGAGCGCCTTCGTGGTCGCAGGCGGCTCGCCATATGCGCTTGCAAGATCCGTCTCGACCTTCGAGAGCGCTTGCAGCGTGTCGGCCTGGCCGATGCGGCGATAGGCCTCCATGCGACGCGCGTCGCTTGGGATCCAGCCCTTCGGCACACTGCCTGTGATCCCGATGTCGATGAGCGTGTCAAGCGGCGAGACTTTCACTTCATTGCGAAGCACTGCGACTGCGTGTTCGAGCAGTTGGCAATACATCTCATAGCCAACTGCCGCGATATGCCCCGACTGCGCTTCGCCAAGCAAGTTGCCCGCGCCGCGCAACTCAAGATCGCGCATCGCAATGCGAAATCCTGCACCCAGCATCGAAAACTCTTCCACCGCGTGTAATCGCTTGAGCGCCTCATCCCGCACGGGCCGATCCTTCGGCAGCACGAGGTAGCAATACGCGCGATGCTTCCAACGCCCGACGCGTCCGCGCAATTGATGGAGTTCAGCGAGGCCGAACATGTGCGCGTTGTTGATGATCATCGTGTTTGCGGTCGGAATGTCGATGCCGGATTCGATGATCGTGGTTGAAACGAAAATGTCCGCGTCACGTCGCATGAAGCGGAGCATGGCGTCTTCGAGTTCCTTCGGCGCCATCTGACCGTGTCCGACCGCGATACGTGCCTTCGGCGCGAGTTGCTGCAAATCGTCGGCGACCGAAAAGAGATCGCTGATGCGATTGTGTACGAAGAAAATCTGCCCTTCGCGCGCGAGCTCTCGCAAGATCGCCTGTTGAATTCTCCGCGGATTGTGCGGGATGACCTCGGTCACGATCGCACGACGATCCGCAGGCGCGGTCGTGAGCGAACTGATGTCGCGAAGCCCGAGCATCGCCATGTGCAGCGTGCGGGGAATCGGTGTCGCCGACAGCGTGAGCACATCTGCCGTCACGCGAAACTCGAGCAGTCGATGTTTATGTTCGACGCCGAATCGCTGCTCTTCATCGACGATCACAAGACCGAGATCATTGAAGACCACATCCTTCGAAAGAATGCGATGGGTTCCGATGATCACATCGACCTTGCCCGCCGCGAGCGCTTGAAGCGTTGCCGTTGCCTCACTGTCGGTTTTGAATCGACTCACACTCTCGACACGGAACGGATAGCCGCGAAAACGCTCGCGGAAGCTGCGCTCATGCTGCTCGCAGAGCACTGTTGTCGGAACGAGTACCGCAACCTGCTTCCCACCCGCCACCGCTTTGAACGCCGCGCGAATCGCAACTTCCGTTTTTCCAAATCCGACGTCGCCACAGACGAGTCGATCCATCGGCCGCGCGCGTTCCATATCGCGCTTCGTCGCAGCGATCGCGGACAACTGATCTTCCGTCTCTTCGTAGGGAAACTGCTCTTCAAACTCGCGCTGCCAGTCGCTGTCTGCCGGATATGCAATTCCTGGCGTTGCCGCGCGCGCTGCCTGGACACGCAGCATTTCTCCCGCGAAATCGCGCGCGGACTCCTCCGCTTCTTCTTTCGCGCGCTTCCACCGTCGACCACCGAGCATGGAGAGTTTCGGCCGCGCACTTCCTGCGCCGACGTAGCGTTGCACGAGCTCAATCCGCGACGCAGGTACGTGGATCTTCGCGCCTTGATCGAATTCAAGCGTCAGAAACTCTTGTTCGATCGTCCCCTGCGCGATGCTCTCTTGCGCCAGCGTTTGAAGCCCCACGAATCGCGCGATGCCGTGATCGCGGTGGACGACGTAATCGCCCGGTTCGAACGTAAGAAACGCGTCTTTCGCGCGACCACCGGCAAGCGCACGTCCACGGCGACGCACCGGCGCGCGATGGAGAAGTTCTGCAGCGGGCGCAATGAGCACCGAAGTTTCGGCGTATTTCACGGAAGCTGCACGCCGACTCGCGCGACCGCCATCGCCGAGATCGCCTGCCGGCGCAACTCCGTCCGCATGGGTGCGAGGTTCAAGAATAAACCCACGCGTCAACGCGAGCACGGGCCGCTCGAATCGATCGACTGCGCCGTGGCGCGCAAGCAATTCCGTGACCCGCGAACGCTCGCCATCCGAACCGCACGGCAGCACCGCGTGTTTCCCGTCGGCAAGTGCGACAAACTGCGCGACCGCGTCAGCCGCATCCTCAGGAAAGACGGGCAATGCACGACCACCAAGGCGTACCGCCGCGCCGCCCGCGGAACCGAATGCATGCAACTCAAGCACCGCGCGCGAACGCTTCGCCAACGCCGACAGCGTTGCAGGTGGCCCATACACACCGCGGCCATCGCGGACGCGATCCCAGTACGCGCGAGCTTGCTCGACGATTTCGCTCATTTCCGCAAGCACCGTCACGGTGTTCGTTGGGAAGAGTTCAGAGATCGGCTGCACACCCGCGCCAGTTTTCGCGTCACCGAGCGCCGCCTCAAGCGCAACGGCGATCAGCTCGACTTCATCAACCTTGCGATCAGACGCTTGCGTGCCGAGATCGATTTCGAAGATGCGCTCGATCTCGTCGCCGAAGAAGTCGAGTCGCACCGGCGCAGCGCCGCCTGGCGGATAGATGTCGACGATTCCTCCGCGCACCGCAACTTCGCCCGGAGATTCGATCGCATCGACGCGGCGATATCCACCGTCGACGAGCCATGCGATGAGTTTCGTAGATTCGACGCGCGCACCGACGGTCAAGCGTCGAACGAGTTGCGGAAGCCGCGATACCTCCGGTACCGACTGCATGATCGCCGCAATCGGTGCAACGATCGCGCTCGGGCGATCGCCTTCCGAAAGCCGACGCACGAGCGCCAATCGCGCGACGGTGAGTTCCGCGCTCGGACTCGTTTCGCCGGGAAGAATCTCAAGCGCGGGGAAAAGCGCCGCCTCAACGCCGAGTGCGCGCAATTCCTCCACCGCGTCGTCCGCCTCGTCGAGATGCGCGACGACGTGTACGACGGTGGGCGCCGCGTGGGAAGATCGAGTCTCGCTCGGCGCGGCAAGCAACGCTGTGATGACCGTTGGCAAGCCGCCCGCGGAACCTTCGAACGCGGTGGTGCCTCCACGCTCGCAGGCTTCTCCAAGTGCATCGCCAATGTGTGCGCGTACTGGCTCGAGCACCGTCGATGCGGCTGACATGACCGACGCAACCGACGTCGCCGACGAGGACGACTTCGCTGATGTTGACATGGACGTTGGCGTTGATGTCGGCGTTGATGTCGGCGTTGATGCTGACGGCAGTGCACCGTCGGTCGCGCTGTTCGACTTCGCCTTAGCCATCGAACCGCTCCACTCCGTCAACGCGCTCTCTCTTGACAGAAGTGCTTGCAAACGCTCTCGGTCGAATCGCCTCGAGTCGCGCGGGACCAATTCCTTCGACCCGCGAGAGCGCATCGACCGAGCCGAACGCGCCGTGTACCGCGCGGTCCGCGACGATGCGCGCGGCAAGGCCAGGCCCGACCTCAGGGAGCAGTGCGAGTTCGCCGACGTCGGCGCGATCAATATCCACTCGATGTGGATGCACGATCATGCGCGTTGTCGTGCCCGTGTGAACTCGCGTATCGCGTGAAGAGGGCGATACCGCGACTCCCCAAACGAAGATGGCAACTCCGCACAACGCCACGATCGCCGCAAGCGAAAGCGCGCCGTCGAGGTGTGACTCGAGGTGTGACTCGAGGTGTGACTCGAGGTGTGACTCAAGGTCATCAACCGCGTGCGCAAGGCCCACATCCGAAGCGCGCACGTCCGCGCCGAAATCCTTTCGCGCGTGGTTCCCCGTTGGCCGAGTTGTCCTGATGGACATCATCCCGCACGGCCTCCGCCAGCAGCGACCTTGCCCGTCGCGCGCGCGAGTTCACGGCGCAACGCGATCAATCGATCCAAGACAGGCTGTGCACGGCCTTGCACATCGAGGACTCCATCGGTTGGTCCACCCGGTGCATCTTGAAGCCGCGACCACCACGCACCCTCGACGAACGCACGCGCCAGCGAGACGCGCAGCATCGCCTCGCCCCAATTCGCCTGCGCACTCGGAGTCCAACCATCGGGTGCGTGCCACGCACCACGGTCGAGATGCTCTGTCGCCGTCGATGCACTCGGGACACCAAACGCCGTCACGAAAATCGGAAGTTCGCGACCGATGTAGCCATCAAGCAGCCCGCCGACCGTCATGAGATCACGCACAGGATCCGCGTTTCCGCCTTGCGTGAATCGCACACCCGCGGCCGTCAGCGAAAGATTCTCCGTCACCAACTTCTGGAGGAACGCGGTCGGCCACGAGCCACCCTTCACGCCACGCCAACTTTCCGCCGCGGGCGATTGAATCTCAACGACCACGCGCGCATCACGCTTCGCATCGCGAATCGCAACAACCGCCGTGCGCGTCCACTCGATCATGCGATCGATGCCTTCGACATGCCACCCTGCGCAATTCGATCCGCTCGCTGCCAAGAAGAGCGGCGTCACTTGTTGGTATCGCGCGGCAACAGCGCGGGCCTGCGCCCAAATGAGTGCACGAAGTCGTTGGTGATCACTGCGTGCCGCAACCGCGTGCGCCGGCAGTCCATTCGGAACGCCGTTCGTCGTACCAAAGTCGATGATTGGCCCGATGATGAGCGCTTTCTTCTCCGCGTGCGCCCACTTCGCCCACGCGTCCACGGCGCTCCAGTCGTACTTGCCAGGCGTTGCCTCGATCAACTCCCACGGCGTTCGAAGCGCGATCACGTCAAACTGCCGTGCGGCAGCGGTATTCGCGGAGTTCGGCGCAATTCGCGGATCGACACACACGCCAAGCGTTGTTGCGCTCGGAGCCTTCCGTACGAAGCGCCGGGCAACGAGGTGACTTGAGTGACGAATCGCCATCAATTCCCCGGCTTCGAGGCCGAGTTCGATGGATCGTTGCGCGAGTACTTCGGCGCGAACCGGATCGGACTCGCGCAGGGCTGCGCGGAACTCATCGCGCGCCGCGTCCCACTTCGCAAATGCGTCGCCGGACAGGGTCGGACTCCACATCTGCCATGTTTCACACTCTTCAACGAACTGCTTGATGAGCCATCGCGCGATCTCGAGAAAGAGGTCATACGGCTCATCGCGAGATGGCAAGAAACACGTCTGCAAAACCAGACGGCCCGCACTCTTCGTATCCACAAGGATCGCAATTCCAACCGGCGCATCCTGCGCTGATTCGCAGTACATGTGGCCATCACGCTCTTCGATCGAACCACGCATCGGCTTCGCATCGGGACCGATGAGGTACGACGATCGCAGATCCCACCGCCGCCCGCGTGTTGGGTCGTTGAGAACGCGAAGCGCGTTTGGATCATGGACGCGGAAGTGAATCACGGCGAGAGGAAGCGCGGAAACTGTGCGGCGTGGTTGTAGAAGCCGCGCGGAGGAATGGAGGAAGAGTGAGACGGACGAGCGCGCATGAACGGCGCGCATGAACGGCGAGAACGAAAGGCGAGAATGACTGGCGGGAATGACGAGCGAGAATGACTGGCGGGACGCGATGCGACCAAAGGGCGGCATGGCGGCAGCAAGGCAACAAGTTCAGAAGACAACGAGACGCCGAGAAAAATGATCGACCACACGGGCGCCACCTTGGTGCGTGTGTCGCCCGCGTCCTATTCCGGTGAGCCGCACGGCTGAAACCGTAAGGCCCCTGAAGAGGGTCGCGAGTGTACCCTAGCCCGCGATGAGCCCGACGATTTCTGGCACGACTTCCGACGCAGTCTTTCGCACCGAACTTTCCCTTCCCGGCCGTCGGCAAGGCAAAGTGCGCGACGTCTATCGCACCTCTGATGCGCCCGGCGCGCCACTCCTCATTGTGGCGACCGATCGCTTGAGCGCGTTCGACGTGGTGATGCCGACGCCAATCCCTGGCAAAGGTCGACTTCTCACCGCGATGAGCCTCGGTTGGTTCGGTTTCCTGCGGCAGTTAAAGATCGTTGGCGATCACGTGATCGGCACAGATCTTTCGACAATTCAAGGGCTCACCGCGCATGATCGCGCAATGCTTGCAGGGCGCTCGATGCTTTGCCGAGCCGCGAAAGTTGTGCCGATCGAGTGCGTTGCGCGCGGCTATCTCGCGGGAAGCGGTTGGAACGAGTACCGCGCGTCGGGCACGGTTTGCGGCATCCCGTTGCCCGCGGGGCTTCAGCTTTCGAGTCGCCTGCCAGAGCCCATTTTCACGCCTGCAACGAAGGCGGAAGAGGGCCACGACGAGAATGTTTCGTTCGAGCGCGCCGCGGAGCTCGTCGGCCACGACGTGATGGAGCGGCTGCGCGCACTCACCCTTTCGATCTACGGCGCTGCGGCGGAGTACGCCCGCGCGCGCGGCGTGATTCTCGCCGATACGAAGTTCGAGTTTGGGTTCGCGCTTGATGCGCAAGGCCGCGTCACCGACGAACTCATCCTCGTCGACGAAGTGCTCACACCGGATAGTTCGCGCTACTGGCCTGCCGACGACTACGCGCCCGGCCGCGAGCAAGCGAGTTTCGACAAACAGTTCGTTCGAAATCACTTGCTTGAACTCGTCGCGCGCGGCGCGTGGAACAAAGAGGCGCCTGGACCCGAGCTTCCAACGCCCGTCATCGATGCGACACTCGCGCGTTACGAAGAAGCGTTGGCGCGACTCGCGCTTCCGCCGGTTGTGATGACGCCGGCAGCGACCACGAACGGGAGCACGACCGGGAGCGCGACCGGAGGAACCTCGCGATGAGCGCGTCGATCATCGACGGAAAGGAACTTTCCGCCCGCGTTCGCGCGGATCTCGTCACGCGCATTCAAGCGGCCAATCGACCTGTTCGACTCGACGCGGTCCTCGTGGGAAGCGATCGCGCGGCTTCGATTTACGCGGAAAATCAAGCAAAAACCTGCACGGCGGTCGGCATCGACTATCGACTTCATCGACTCCCCGATGGCGCCGGTTACGACGACATCGCAGGCCGTGTTCTGCTTTTGAACACCGAGGAAGATGTGCGGGCGATCATGCTGCACTTACCGCTTCCGGCGGGTGTCGACCACGAGCGAATTCAAGCGCTCATCGCGCCAGAGAAGGACGTCGAAGGCGTCAATCCCGCGAACATCGGGAATGTCGTCTACGGGCGACGCAGCCTCGTACCCTGCACCGCCCTCGCGTCGGTTGAAATGATTGAATCGACCGGCGTCGAACTTCGCGGCGCTCGCTGCGTCATCGTCGGCGCTTCCAACATCGTCGGTAAGCCGATCGCCGTCCTCTTGATGCGCGCCGAAGCGACCGTCGTTTCGACCAACAAGTTCACCAAGAATCTCGCGGAACTCACGCGCTCGGCAGATGTCCTCGTCGCCGCGGCGGGTGTGCCAGGCCTCATCCGAGGCGACATGGTCAAGCCGGGCGCAGTCGTTGTCGATGTTGGCATCAACCGCGTCACAGGTCCCGATGGCAAGAACATGACCGTTGGCGACGTGGCGTTTGAAGAGGCGCGCGCCGTCGCCGGTTGGATTTCACCCGTTCCCGGCGGTGTTGGCCCCATGACCGTCGCGATGCTTCTGCGGAACACGGTCGACGCTGCGCTGCGCTGAGGGTGACGCCCCGCTGCGAAAGAGGATGACAACGCGCATCCTGCCTCGGAACCCACATCCTCGCCTTTGTTAGCATGGAGCGCCCGCACAGCGGACGAAAGGAATTTCCCATGCCCCTACTGACTTCGATGTTGATTTCGAGTGTCGTCGCGAGCGTTCTCGCGCTTCCCACCGCACTCCCGCAGGACGGCAAGACCGTTCCGGCGACTCCGATCAAGCCCGCCCCCGCCGCTCCTGCGCAAGCGACCCCCGCCGCGCCAGTTGCAAAGCTCTCGATCGGTGACGCTGCCCCAAAGCTCCAATTCGACGAATGGATCAAGGGCGACAAGGTTGAAGGCATCGAAAAGGGCAAGGTCCACGTGATCGAGTTCTGGGCAACGTGGTGCGGACCATGCATCGCGGTCATGCCGCATCTCTCCGAACTTCAGAAGAAGCATCCTGAGGTCATCGTCGTCAGCGTTGCGGCGAGTGAGCGCGGCGCAGACGAAGCTTCGAAGATCGAGAAGGTCAAGAAGTTCGTCGAAGGCAAGGGCGACACGATGGGTTACCGCGTTGTCTACGCCGGCGACCGCACCAAGATGTCGATCCCGTGGATGCAAGCCGCTGGACAGAACGGCATCCCCTGCTCGTTCATCGTCGACAAGGATTCGAAGATCGCGTGGATCGGTCACCCAGCCAGTATGGACGCTGCTCTCGAGGGCGTCATTGCGGGTACGTGGGACGCCGCTGCCGCGAAGAAGCAGCAGGAAACCGAGCGCGCCGCGATGGAAATGCAGCGCGGTATCGCCATGGCCATGCGCGAAGCGCGCCAATCGAGCGACTACGCGAAGGCCGTCGAGGCGATGCAGAAAGCGCTCGCGATCGCGCCATCCGATGGCCTCAAGATGCAGCTCTTCGGCGTGCTCGCCGGTCCGGCCAAGCAGCCCGCGGACGCATGGAAGCTCGGCGAAGAGATTTACACCGCGAAAAAGGCCGACGCAGCAACGATGAATGCGCTCGCGTGGACGATCGTTGACCCCGAAGGCGGCGTTGCTGAGCCGAACCTCGATCTTGCAATGCGCGCGGCAGAAGCCGCGGTGAAGGCCTCGAAAGGCGAAGAAGGTTCGATGCTCGACACGCTCGCGCGCGTCGTCTTCTTGAAGGGCGACGTCGACCGTGCGATCACGATCCAGAAGGACGCGATCTCAAAGACCCCTGAGGGCAACATGCGTGGCGGCATGGAGAAGGCGCTCGCCGAGTACGAAGCAGCGCGCAAGAAGGCGTGAGTCGGCGCAACGCTGACGCACTCCCGTCCGCTGCGCAAACGCAACACTGATGGACTTGCACACGGAGCGGATGAGGCTCGAACAAACGAACCTCGTCCGCTCCGCGTCGTTTTTCCGGAGCGGTTTTCCTTCG